>NZ_JANXUQ010000143.1 GCF_025356155.1 Rhodoferax sp.
GTAACACCAAGCGTTAATTGATTGAGGTGCCATGGGCAACACAACATTGGTTTTACTTTTTGCGGCTGTTGCCGTAGCGTGTGTCCTGGGCTGGCGCATGTTGAAACTCAAAAGTGCGCTTGCGATGATGGTTGACGCGCAAGAGGCAGCAGCGAAGGAGCAACACTTGCACGGATTGCTGGATGCGCAACGAACAGAAAGCAAAGATTTTCGTGAAGCGTCAGAGCGGCAACACGCCGCGCTAGAGTCAGAATTGGCACGTTTGCGGTTAGAAGTGCGCCCGGATGCACTTGATCAGCTGGGAAAAATCCGGCAATCCAGTGCCACCGCACTGGATGGGAGCAAGGCTCTAGCCGGTGAGATCCTCACCCTGTTGGACTTGGTCAAGACCTTCGAACGCTGGCATGCCGATATGAACGAGCTCATCATCCACAACCGCGCGATGCATGACAAGAATGACGAGTTTGCATCGATCGTCAAATACATGATTATTGTCACGCTCAACGCCTCCATTGAGGCGGCACGGGCCGGTGCTTCCGGGCGAGGCTTCGCGGTGGTTGCCGACGAAATGCGAAATCTGGCAGCGCGTGCAGAAAGCCTGTCGGAAGGCTATCGCAATAGCCTGCACCAAAATGACTTGATCACCACCACCACGTTCCAGGACCTGCAAGCCGGTGGGAAGATGATCATCGGTTCCCTGACCGGGCTGAACCTGATCAACAACAAGATTAAAGATGGATTGACTGTCTGAGTTGACACCCAATGATCAGCAACCGAGCGCGCAACAGTTTTGACCAAATGCTGATGCTGGGCATCAAGGCCAGTATGGGAGGCGCATCTCCCGAGACCTGTCAGATTGAAGTACTTGCGAATCCAAAAGAAATTCGTGAAACCACAGTGGTAATGCTCACCGTAGCATCGTTCCTGTTTCGTCTCTCAGTGATGATTTACTTTTCGTCGGACGACGCGACCAAGGCCCACTTTGCGCGCCTCAACAACATTGATCCGACGGAGATGAGCGACCAAGCATATTTGGATGCTATACGGGAGTGCGGCAACATTTGTTGCGGTACCTTGAACCGCGAATTGTCCCGTGTCTGCCCACATGTTGCTATGTCCACGCCCAATGTTATACAGCGCGAGTGCGTCGACCATTTGGATTCTTTGAATGGCGGGCACCTCCAATATTTTCGGGCCACCGTTGACGCAGGCCAGCAGTTTCACGCAAGCGTATGTGTACGTGACTATGCGGATATCGATTTTGATTGGACGATGATCGAAGAAACCACTGCAGCAGGGGAGATGGAGTTCTTCTAGCAAAGATCGAATATTCTCAAAGGGAATAGAAATGACCGAACAGACAAAGATAGTCAGCAAAGTGCTGGTGCTTGACAGCGATGCCGGGTGCTTTGAAAGTATCAAGGCATTCTGCGATGGCAATGGTTTGGTGGGCCTCAAGGTGCAACCCGATAACGTCATGGCAGTGCTGCGCTCCAACCTCGATTTAGGCGCTATTTTGCTGTCCGAAACGTATGGTGGCAGCGCGCAGGGTGGCACCGTGCTGGCGCGAAAAATCCATGCGGTCAGGCCGGAGTTGCCCATCTTCTTGCGCCGGGAGGTAGAGGATGGACTGAACGATTTGTCTGATCGTGATCGCTTGCTCTACAGTGCGGCCTACACCATAGGTACTATTTCCAAACTGCAAACCGTTATTGATGAGTTCATCTTCAGCCGGTCGTACCCCAATGCACTGGTCCGTGGGATCACAGAAATTGCGATCCCTGCGCTGGAGAGCCAATTCAAGTCCATGCAAGTTGAAGTCGAGGCGCCCTACCTGGTACGAGACCGTTTGATTTTCGGCGAAATCTTCACGCTAATCCCCTTGGAAAGTAGCTGGTGCCGAGGCTACATGATGTTGCAAACTGAAGAAGAAGCCTTGATGCGTTGTGTGAAGTCCGGTCGGACTCTTGTCAACCCTGAAGAAGCCTACGACTTTCGAAACCTCAACGGGCTGCTTGGTGAAATCACTAACCTGATATGGGGTGCGATCAAGAATCGCTACCTGTCCAGCGTTCGTGACGGCGTCTACTTGTCTCAGGTGCCGATCATCATCAACAATTTACACCGGTACATTTCGTTCGGCTCGGACAACCCACAACTGTGTTTCAAGTACACCGTGACAGATGCCAATGATCCGGCGTTTCAGCCCCTGGTGCTGCAACAGAGATTTGTCTTTAATTTGAATTGGTCCCCTGAGGAGTTTTCTGAAAACCTCACATCGGTAGACGAGTTAGTTTCTTCGGGTGAATTGGAATTTTTTTAACACATTGAGAGGCTGGACATGGCGCAAATTTTGGTAGTTGATGATTCGAGCACCGTCCGCAACGAAGTGGGAGACTTCTTGCAGAAGAATGGATTGACGGTTGCCCTGGCTGTCGATGGGCGAGACGGCTTGGTAAAGCTTAAGGCGGATCCTGCGATCAAGTTGATCGTCTGTGACGTCAATATGCCGAATATGGATGGCCTGACGATGGCTGAAAAAGTTCGCAGCGAACTGAACAACAGCACGGTGAGCATTGTCATGCTTACGACCGAGAATTCACCGGTAATGAAGGAGCGTGGCAAGGCCGCGGGCATCAAGGGCTGGATCGTGAAACCCTTCAAGGGCGACGCCGTGTTGCCATCGTTCAAGAAGCTGGTCGGTGTGTGAT
>NZ_JANXUQ010000158.1 GCF_025356155.1 Rhodoferax sp.
AACCTGTCCATGCTCAAGCAGGGCAAAGTCAAGGGAGTGCGCTTTGACACCTTGCAGGCAATCTGTGAGTACCTGCAATGCCAGCCGGGGGACCTGCTGGTGTTCAAGCCGGATGACGATGACGTGGGCAACAGCAAAGACAAGCCCTGAACAGGTTTACCCCTTCGCCCACACAGGGGAGGCTGCTTGGTGTGGGCCGCTACCATTGGTGGTTGATAACTTTTCTAGTCCACCACCCGGGAGTTGTAAATGAAGCCCTTGTTCGCCTATGCCGGTCTTGTTCTGGCCCTCAGTTTGTCCAACGCCGCCCTTGCACAAGTAGCGGTTGTTCCACAAGCCAACCACGAACAGTTGCTGGCCGCCGCAGACTCGCGCCTTGAAGCCAACAAACGCCTGGTCTATGACTTCTGGCGCGAAGTCTTTGAAGGCGGCCATATGGAGTTGGCCGACAAGTATCTGGCAGAGAGCTACATCCAACACAACCCGAATGTGGCAACCGGCAGAGCAGGCTTTGTCGATGCCTTCTCCAAATGGGTCAAACCCAAGCCTATCGAGGCCAAGGTCAAGGCACCGTTAGTGACCATCGTGGCCGACGGTGATCTGGTGGTGCTGAGCTTTATGCGCGAAGCGGCCGACCCGAAGGACGCGACCAAGAAATACACGACCACGTGGTTTGACATGTTCCGCATTGAAGCGGGGAAGATTGCCGAGCACTGGGACCCTGCGCCCAAGTCGTGAGATGCGTGCTGCTCCCAACACCCACCGGACATTGCATGGACAAACAAGCGTTCTTCTGGAAGATCGTCGCCGGCGAATTGCCCGCACCCAAGGCCGCAGAAACACTGGGCATCGTCTTCAAACACGTTGACGCGGAGGCCGGCACGATTGAGCTTGAGCTGCAAGGCAAGCCCGAGTTTACCAACCCGGCCGGCAATATCCAGGGCGGCTTTCTGGCCGCCATGCTCGACGACACCATGGGCCCGGCCCTGGCCGCCACGCTGAAGCAAGGTGAATTCGCGCCGACGCTAAACCTCAACATCTCCTTCCACAAGCCCGCCAGCGTGGGCACGCTGACCGGCAAAGGCCGCGTCGTGCGACCGGGGCGGGATGTGTGCTTTTTGGCGGGCGAGCTGTACCAAGGCGGGGAGTTGATTGCGTCGGCCACGGCGACTGCCATTGTGCGGGCGATGGCTAAGTGACCGGTAAACGCTAGTCGCCAGAGCCATGCCTTCGGACTCCCTGATTCGAGCACATCGCGCCATTCAAAGCGCAGCAAAGTCGGCACTGGTAAACCTTGCGGCAAAGATTTCCCCGGCGGACACCGAGGAATCCATTGCGGCAACGGCCTATAGCGAGTTGTGCAAGCTGGGATTTCCAGATACCTGGTACTACAACTGCCCGGCCTTTGTATTGGCCGGTTCACGCAGTTGCGAATCCATCTCCGGTCGGTCCTATGTCCCGGGCCGCGAGCCTATTGGCGCGCACAACCTGGCAACGGTGGATTTGAGCCCGGTGCAGAACGGCCATTGGGGCGATTGCGCGCGTTCGTTTTATGTAGAGGACGGTCGTGTGACTTCAACCCCGGCTTCCCCCGAATTTGCAAACGGGCAGCGCTTTCTGAAAGCACTGCATGCGGACATGCAGCGGACTGTTCATCCAGACATGACTTTCCATGAACTGTTTGAGTGGACCAACCAACGCACCACCGCAGGCGGTTTTCAAAACCTGGATTTCCTCGGCAACTTCGGCCACAGCATTGCCACACGGCGTGAAGACCGTCAGTACATTGAAGCGCGAAACAATCTTCCGCTACGCGAGGTTCCGTTCTTCACCTTTGAGCCGCATGTGCGAGAAGTCGGCGGGCACTGGGGATTCAAACACGAGAACATTT
The DNA here is from genome assembly GCF_025356155.1 of Rhodoferax sp. Classification (GTDB taxonomy): domain Bacteria; phylum Pseudomonadota; class Gammaproteobacteria; order Burkholderiales; family Burkholderiaceae_C; genus Allorhodoferax. The sequence goes on from NZ_JANXUQ010000158.1 coordinate 1,892, forward strand.
TCTTCTTCAATGCAATAGGCCAGCTTGAGGAACTATAGTTTGCCAGCGCGCCACGCGGGGGTGTCGGCGCGTCACTAGACTGTGCACACAAATCGTTTACACAGCGCCTCTATCATTTTTCACATCTGACAAAAGCAAACATGCCAACCCAATCCGAACTATCCGCATTCCTCGCCAAGGAGTTTCCCCAGACCCAATGCACCATCGAGGCGGTGGGCGACATGGGGGCCAGGATACGGCACCCGGTGGGCAGCGGTGAACTGCGCCCTGGCGGCACGGTGTCCGGCCCGGTGCTGATGGCGGTGGCGGATGTGGCGCTGTACATTGCCATCCTCGGCGAAATCGGCATCGTGCCCTTAGCTGTCACCACCAACCTCAGCATCAACTTCCTGCGCAAACCGGCCGGCGACCGCGCCGTCATTGGTGTCTGCAAGTTGATGAAGGTGGGCAAGTCGCTGGCCGTGGGTGAAGTGGCGTTGTACTCCGAAGGTAGCGAAGAAGTAGTAGCCCATGTGGTGGGCACCTATTCCATTCCCAAGGACCGTGGGCAGTGAACAAGGTACTCGCCGTTTCCGGCTTGCTGGCCATCTGCGCGCTGCCTGGCATTGCCGACGCTGAGTGCGTTGGGCACAATTACAAGGTATCGGGCAAGGTGGCACACCAAGGGACGGCCACTGTCGACCACAATCATTTTTTCCTGGGTGGAAGAGCACGACGGGGGTGGTGTGCAATTGACAAGTAAGGCCAAGAAGGGATCGCCCAAGATAACGGCGATGCCAACACTACGTTGCGGGAGCGCATAGGGACCATCGAGCATCGGACACCAATTACAGCTTGATTTCCAAATCCGAATCCACCGGTTTCGTCGCCGCTTTTCCCAACGGCTGCAGCAAGCTGCCATCGGGCAAGTTCGCCACCTGGAACGCCGGCAGCTGCTGTGGTGGCGCGCGTGACCAAGACGTGGACGATCTGGGCTTTGTGCGCAAGATCATCAGCAACGTCAACGGCCAACTCAACATCGATCGCAACCGCGTCTATGCGACTGGCATGTCGAATGGCGCGATGATGGCCTATCGCCTGGCCTGCGAGATGCCAGGCACGTTTGCCGCCATAGCCGCCGTGGCCAGCACCGACAACACGGTGCGTTGCGAGCCCAGGACACCGGTGGCCATCCTGCACATCCATGCCCACAACGATGACCGCGTACAGTTCGACGGTGGCGCTGGCAAGAAGTTTGGTGATACGTCTAAGGTGACCGACTTCACCGCCGTGCCGGCCACGGTTGCCAAATGGGTGGTGCAAAACAGTTGCAAGCCCACACCGCAGCGCGTGCTGACAACACCGGGCGCCACCTGCGACCGCAACGCGCCGTGCCAGGGCCATACCAGCGTGCAGCTCTGCGTCACCGAGACCGGCGGCTACTCCTGGCCGAGTGGCCGCAAGGCGCGGGGTGACGAACCTACGTCGCAGGCCATCTCCGCCAACGACGTGATGTGGACGTTCTTCATCGCGGCGTCGGATGCACGCGGGGCGGGGCGCTAGCGCTTGCCACGCCCAGAGTGTCCATCTGGGCCTATTTATACCCAATATGGGTTTCTCAAGCAACTACTAGAGAAAAACTGGCCTCTAGCCCTCGTGGAATATGCGTATGATGCTACTAAATATGTAGCGTATCAGGATTTTCAATTCTTAACTATAAAGGTCTCTGGAGTCTGGGCGGGAGAGCGTTTTGCGCAGGTAAAGGAGGAGCCCGCGCAGCGGGCGGGGGACACGGAGCAAAGCGCTCTGCCGCCTAGACTCCACCCCACACCTAGCATCACACCGGTGCCCACCAGCGCTTGGCGCACGCTCATTTCACGTCGCCCAGACAGTGCTTGGCGTCGCCATCAAGCGTTTCGTCGGATCCTGGTTCATCGCACGGCAGGCAAGCCCTAGCATCCCGCCACTGCACTTCAACTGCTAGGCCCCCTATGAACATCGAACCCTCACACCTCCTCTTTCTGGCCGGAACCGCTATCTACCTGACGGTCCGCAGCGTCTTCCTGCGACGGACCTCGGCACAGGTCAAGGAGGTCAACAAGAGCAGCGCGGGTGACCGCCTGCTGGTCATTCTGGTGGGAACGGCGCAAGTTGGCCTGCCGTTGATGCTCGTGTTGACGCCCTGGCTCAACGCTGCGAACTACACCCTTCCGCCCGCCTGCATGTGGCTGGGGCTGCCGGTGATGGTCGGCGCGCTATGGCTGTTTTGGCGTGCGCACGCGGACCTGGGAAACAGTTGGTCCGTCAGTCTGGAACTCAATAACAACCACCAACTGGTCACCCGTGGCGTCTACCGCGTGGTGCGCCACCCCATGTACGCGTCGTTCTTTGCGTTGGGTATCGGCCAGGCACTCCTGCTTAACAATGGGGTTACCGGCTGGGCTGCCCTGCTGGCGGTCAGCGTGCTGTACTGGGTTCGGGTTCCACATGAAGAGCGCATGATGATCGAGGCGTTTGGGCCGGAGTACTTGTCCTATATGCAGCGCACGGGCGGCGTGCTGCCGCGAATCGCCACGATTACATGCGCCTGAATTTTGCCGGCCACGGGGCCCTCGCCATGGCGGCTCGCTATCGCTGCCGTCGCGCGGTCCGTAGCGAGCGCAAGCTTGCTGGCGTCGCGCGCCGAGGCCGCATGGCTCAGCTTTTCGTGCGTCTCGATCGAGATGTCGACGAACCCTGCACTGCGCAATTCCTCGCGGATCAGCGCGGTATCGTGGTAGCCATGCGGCGTGCGGGCGAGGAATCGCGGCGGATCGTGCGGAAACACCGTGGCGACGGCGTTGGTGACGTCGTATGCAAACGCGTTCTCTTCGATACGGTCCCAGACACTGAAGACAAAGCGCCCGCCCGGCCGCAACACGCGACGCGCCTGGGCATAGCCCGCAACCCGGTTGGGAAAGAACATCGCGCCGAACTGGCAGCACACGACGTCAAACGCGGCATCTCCGAAAGGCAGGTCTAGCGCATCCGCTTGCCGCCATTCGATGCGGCTGTCAGCCCCCTGCCGCGTGGCGGCATAGTCGAGCATGGGCTGGTTGAGATCGGTCACCACGTAGCGCGCGTCGGGCTTTAGTTTTGGTGCCAGCAAACGCGTGACCACACCACTGCCGGCAGCCGTTTCAAGCACTGAGCTGGGCGAAGCAGCGGCGACAAGCTCCGCCAGATCGGCGGCATAGGCCGCGAAGATCAGCGGAACCATCAACGTGTCGTAGAACTTCGGGATAGCGCCAGCGAACAACTTGTCGCCTTCGGCCATGAGACCCTCATCTCTTTTGAAAGAAATGCCAAGCCTATACTGCAAAAATCACAATTGCAAATGGAGATTGCCATGGCCTTTTCCGACCAAGTTCCAGTTAAATCCGGGCCGGGTGCCAAGTCCACCGGTGCCGAGGTTATTGCTGATCGCAACCTGACGGGCAAGGTGGCTGTTGTTACCGGTGGCTACAGCGGCATAGGGCTCGAAACCGTGCGTGCGCTTGCAGCCAAGGGTGTGCGCGTGATTGTGCCGGTCCGTGACCGTGCAAAAGCCGGCCCCGCGCTTGCTGGCATCGCGGGTGGTCCGATCGAAATGGCGGATATGGATTTGGGGAATCTCGCTTCGGTACGCCTCTTTGCCGATGGCATCGTGGCGTCCCTGCCCAAGCTTGATTTTCTGATCAACAACGCGGGCATCATGGCCTGCCCGGAAACGCGCGTCGGCCCCGGATGGGAGTCCCAGTTCGGCACGAATCACCTTGGCCACATGGCGCTGGCGCTGGGGTTGATGGATGTGCTCACCCGTACCGCAAATGTGCGGGTTGTTGCCTTGTCGTCGACCGGTCACAAGATCAGCGGCATTCGCTGGGACGACATCCATTTTCAGACCACCCCCTACGAAAAGTGGCAAGCCTATGGCCAATCCAAAACCGCCAACGCGCTGTTCGCAAACGCCCTCAGCCGCCGGCTAAAGCCTTCGGGCGGCCATGCCTTTGCAGTCCACCCAGGCGGGATATTTACGCCACTGCAGCGCCATTTGGGCATTGCGGAGCAAGTGCGATTGGGTTGGATTAACGAAGATGGCTCTCCATCGGAACTTGCAAAGGCCGGGTTCAAGACCACCGAACAGGGCTGCGCAACGACGCTATGGGCGGCAACCAGCCCGGCGTTGTCCGGCAAGTCCGGTGTCTATTGCGAAGACTGCGATATTGCGGCCCCCACAGACTCAGGCAGCCCCTTCGCCCGCTTTCGTGGCGTCGAAGCACACGCCTGTGATGACGAGGCGGCGGAGCGCCTGTGGGTGGAGAGCGTAAGGATGCTTGCTGGGGCATGAAGCCAGGCAGGATGTCGACCACAAACGGACCGTTACACCGATCAACAATGGAGCACCCTGATGCGGGGGTAGTGCGTATTCTCTGGTCAATTAGTACCCAATTTGGGGCATTTAAGGCTGTTTTGAACGAATCACCGAGCCAAACCATGCGGTAGCCCTCATGGAATATGCTCAAGTAGCTACCAAATAGATAGCATGTACCGGCTTGGCGGCATAGCGAAATCGCTTTGGCCACAATGCCGGATGATCGCCCGCGCATGTTGACGCCCATCGTGGAGGTTCCGGCGGACGGCACCTACTGGGGCAGCGGCTACTGGGAGTCTGAAGCCCTGCTGCCCCTGAACGGCGGGTTTACCTATGCAAGGGGGTCGTCCACAAGTTCGGGCTGGATGCGCTGGCATCGGGCCAACCGAGAACGGCTATTGATCTGGAGCACTTGGCGCCGGTGTAGCGCCGCCCAGGTAATTCTTGGGCGTGGTCGCATGCCGCTTCTTGAAGTGGCGCTGAAAATGGGCCTGGTCGGCAAAGCCCAACTCATGAGCCACCTCGGTCAACCCCAAGCCCTGTTTGAGCAATTTCTTGGCAAGATTCAAACGTCGGTCAATCAGGAAAGCGTGAGGGGTTTGCCCGAATGCCTGTTTGAATTTGCGGATCAGATGAAATTCGCTCCAGCCACTGGCCTGCGCAAGCTGTTCGAGCGACAGATTCGCATCCAATTGTGCGCCTATCAATGCGCGCACGGCACCCAGGGCCGCATCATCGGCGCCGTCCGACAGCGTGGCATCCCCACGCGGCACCAGCGCATGCTGGGCGATGAAAGTCAGCAACATCTCGTCCACCTCCAGCGCGTCTGACGTGCCATCGACCAGCACATCGGCAATGCGGCTCAGCGCCTGGTACACGGTGGTGGCGTCGCTGGAGTGGAGCGCAAGTTTCAGGCGGTGCGCCTGGTCCCCACTGGCGAACGGCAAGAAGCTGCGGTGCAGCCACTGGGCATCCACAAACAGCATGCGATAGGACCAGGCTTGCTGGTCATCCGGATTGCACGCATGTGCCATGCCGGGCTCCATCAGCACCGTCATGCCGGGGCGCAGAGCAGTGCGCTGCTCACCATGTGTGAAGACAGCCTGCCCCGCATCAATGGCCCCGAAGGAGTATTCGTCGTGTGTATGCGTCTGGTAGCAGTCACGCGAACCGGTCGCCATCCGCAACTCGACGTGCGGAAGTTGGGGATGGCGAACAAAATGGTGCGCGGTGGGCTTAGGCATGCCCGGCATGTTACGCCTGCGCGTGTCCCCAAGTGGAGCCGGATGAGCCGGTGGCAAACCCATGCTGCGTAGAGCTAGGCCACTTGCGTCAGCATGCTGTAGACGGTAAACACCAACAGCGCGGCCAGCAGGCGATTGAAAAGCTTTTGGTATGGCGCGTGCGCGAGCCAGCGGCGGATCAGCTTGCCCAGCGCCGCCCACGCCGATACCGACACAAAACACACTACGCCGGAGATGGCGCAAAACATCAGTAAACGCTGCGTGCTATCAGGCCCCTCGGGCACAAACAGACTGACGCCCGACAACGCGACCAGCCAAGCCTTGGGGTTTAGCGACTGGGTCAACGCGCCTTGTAGCAGCCCCTGCGTCCAGACATCCAAAGCGCTGGTGGCAAGGAGCGCAGCGCCCGGCCCGCTGGGCTGCGCCCGGGCAATGCGCACTGCCAAGTACAACAAATACGCAGCCCCCACGTACTGCGTCACCTGCGCAATCTCCGGGTAGGCCAGCAGCACCATTTGCAGGCTGCTGCCCATCAGCCAGACCACGCCACAGTAGCTCAGCGTTGCGCCCACCACGTGTGGCAATGCGCGCACAAAACCTTGCGCTGCGCCCAGCGCAGACGCAATCACATTGACTGGCCCTGGAGAGATAGCGCCGGCCAACGCGAACAAAGCCATAGAAATCCACACCGCTTGCATGCTGCTTCTCCACCAAAGTTGATCTGGAGGGAAGTATTGCGGTGGCTTAGACTTTTGTATTGAACGAAATTGCGTTGGATGTGGGTGCGATGACTGCACTCAACCTTTGACGCCGCCCGAAGTAAGTCCAGACACAATCCAGCGCTGCGCCGCCAAAAACACCAGCGTGATCGGCAGGCCCGACAGCACGGCTGCCGCGGCAAAGTCGCCCCACAAATAACGTTGTTCGTACAGGTAGTACTTGGAGCCGACAGCCAGCGTCAGGTTGGGCTCTTCGCGCAGCAGCACGGACGCGATGGGGTACTCGATGATGGTGCCGATAAAGGCAAGCACAAACACCACCATCAGAATCGGTACCGCCATCGGCAGCAGCACGCGGTAGAAGGTTTGCCACGAGGAAGCGCCATCGACCTTGGCACACTCTTCAATCTCGGTGGGTATGGTCTCGAAGTAGCCCTTGATGGTCCAGATGTGCATGGCCACGCCGCCGACATAGGCCACGATCAGGCCGCCATGGGTCTCAATGCCCAGCCACGGAATGAAACCGCCAATGGCTTCAAAAATGGCGTAAATAGCGATCAACGCCACGGCCACCGGAAACATCTGCAGCAACAGCATGCTGTTCAGAATGGTGGACTTGAAGCTAAAGCGCAGGCGCGCAAAGCCGTAGGCTGCGGTCGTGGAAACACCGACGATCAGCAGTGAGGAAATGGTCGCAATCTTGATCGAATTCCATAGCCACAGCAGCACGGGGAAAGGCGGCTGCACGACCACGCCATCGGCCTGGGTGTAAGAAAAACCCAGTGCAAGCTTCCAATGCTCCAGGCTGATCTCGGTGGGGATCAACGAGCCGGTGGAGAAATTGCCGGGCCGCAGCGAGATGGACACCACGGCCAAGAGTGGGAACAGCGTGATGGCAATCAGCACCCACAGCCCCACGTGGGCCGCTGTGATACGCCAACGCCGGCTTTTACCGGTAACGACGGCCATGCTAGTGCCCTCCCTTGCGTGCTGTGTCTTTGGATTGCGTCAGCTTCAGGTTTACCAGTGACAGCATGGCGATCAGGAAGAAGATAACGGTGGAAATGGCTGCCGCCAGGCCGAAGTTGGCGCCGGCATCGGTGAACGCAATGCGGTAGGTGTAGGACACCAGAATGTCTGTCGTGCCCGCCGGCAGCTTGGTGTTCAGGTAATCGGGCCGGCCATCGGTCAGCAGGCTGATCAGCACGAAGTTGTTAAAGTTGAATGCAAACGACGAGATCAGCAGGGGCATTAGCGGCTTGACGATCAGCGGTGCGGTGATGCGCCAAAAATTGGTCAGTGGCCCCGCACCGGCAATGGCCGAGGCCTCGTACAGATCCGCTGGCACTGATTTGATCAAGCCCGTGCACAACACCATGATGAAGGGATAGCCGAGCCAGACGTTGACGATCAGGATCATGATCTTGGCAAGCAGCGGATCGGCAAACCATGCGGGCTTGATGCCAAACACGGCATCCAAAATGGCATTGATCTCACCAAAATTCTGGTTGAACAAGCCTTTGAACACCAGGATGGAAATGAAGCCCGGCACGGCATACGGCAGAAACAGCAGCGTGCGGTACAGCGTGCGGTAGTTGAGCGCTTCCCAGTTCAGCAACACGGCCAGCGTCATGCCAATGGCGGTGGCAAAGAGCACGGTCAACCCGGCAAACGCCACGGTCCACACAAAGATGGAGCCAAAGGGGCCGCGCATATCCGCATCACCAAAAAGGCGGGCGTAATTGGCAAAACCCACGCCGACCTTGAAGCCCGGTTGCAGGCGGTCGCCTTTAGCGTCTTCAAAGAAGCCGGTGTCGCGATTGGGCTGGTACAGCGCACCGTCGGCCAGGCGCTTGAGCGCGCCACCCTGTTGGGCCTGCCACAGTGGCTCAAACACTGCGAATTCGTGCAGACCAGCGTACAACAGCGTGCTCTTGTTGGGAAGCTCCAGGCGCAGTGCCATCAGCGCGTCACGGTGCGCAATGGTCTGGCGCAGGGTGTAGGGCTGGCCCAACGGCGTGTCAGTCGTCAAGGGAAGCATCACCACCGGCTTGTTGGTCACTTTATTCAGCGACAAGGGCGCAGAGATGTAGCGCTCCTGAACAGCATCGCCTTGCGGCGACAGCACCAAGCGGACATCGTTGCCGTCTGCATGCACACCAAAGGCATAGGCCCGCGATTCATTGACGTCGGCCTGGTCCAGCAAGTAGTCCCTTGCGCGCGCTTCACTCAGCAGGTTGTTGGCCGAGTAATTGGTAAAGCCTATCTGTATGGTGTACACCAACGGAAAGGCCACGAACACCAACATGGCCATGACGCCGGGAAACAGGTAGCGCCAAGCCAGTGTCTTGGCCGACACATAGACATACAGGCTTAGGGCGCCCAGGCTCAACACCAGTGCGGCCCACACCGCCTGGCCGCTGGTGTAGATAGCGAACGTCAGCCACAGCAGGCCCAGGGCCACGAGCACGGCGATGGTCTTGGAGAGCACGGAAGATGAAGTGTTGGGTGTCGTCATGTCACTTCACCAGCATGCGAGCGGCCGCACCATCCAGCGCGTCTTTGGGGCTTTGGCGGCCTTGGCTGATGGCCTCTAACGCGGCATCCATGGCCGGGAAGAACTTACCCAGTTCGGGAATGTTCGGCAGTGGCTCACCGGTGCGGGCATTCTCCATCGTGGCGCGGATATTGGCGTCGCCCGACAGCTCGGCAAAGTAGGCCTTGTTGGCCGGTGTGCCCAGCGGCACGGCAGCAGAAATGGTCTTCAGGCCTTCGACGCGCAGCATATGGTTCTCGATGAACTCACGGGCAATGTCCTTGACCTTGCTGGGTGCGGCGATCATGCAACCCAGCACCCCCACGAATGACTTCGACGGCTTGCCCGGAATGACGGACGGCACGGGCGCGACGCTGAAGTTGATCTTGGCCTTGCGCGCGTTGTCCCAGGCCCAGGGGCCGGTGATCATCATCGCGATCTCGCCGCGGGCAAAGCCGGATTCCATCTCGGCGTAGCGCGCACCGCGGGGCATGTAGCCCTCTTCAATCAGGCGCGACAGCATG
>NZ_JANXUQ010000198.1 GCF_025356155.1 Rhodoferax sp.
GGGAATAACAGTCTTGGTCTGTGTGCTGGTGGCGGGAATGCTCCTACGCATGCCGATTGGTTTTTCGATGTTGGTGTCGGGCTTCGCCTACCTGCTGGTCAAAGGGCAAGACTTGGGCCTGGTGGCCGAGCAAGTGGGCAACGGCTTGTACAACAGCTATGTGCTTCTGGCCGTGCCGCTGTTTGTCTTTGCGGCCAACATCATGAATGCGGGCACGGTCAGTGAGCGCATTTTTGACTTCTGCCGCATCCTGGTCGGGCGCATGCGCGGTGGGCTGGCCCAGGTGGATATTTTGGTCAGCGTCATTTTCTCGGGCATGAGCGGCAGCGCCATTGCCGATGCGGCCGGACCTGGCCTGGTGACCATTCGCCAGATGCTGAAAAAACCCGAATACTCACGTGGCTTTGCCGGCGCGGTGGTGGTGGCCAGTGCCACGCTGGGGCCCATCATTCCGCCCAGCATTCCGATGGTGATCTATGCGCTGGTGTCGGGCGCATCAGTCGGGGCGCTATTTTTGGGTGGCGTGGTGCCCGGCTTCTTGATGGCGGTGCTGATGATGGCGGTGGTGCATATCATCGCCACGCGGCGCAACATGCCGCGCGAGGCGCCGGTGCCGCTGCGCGAATGGCCGGCCATTTTGTTCCGTGGCGCCCTGCCCCTGTCCATGCCCATCGTGCTGCTGGGCGGCATCTACTCCGGGGCGTTCACGCCCACCGAGGCAGCGGCCGTCGCGGCTTTGCATGCGTTGATCCTGGCTGGCGTGGTGTACCGGGCGCTGACCTGGCGCACGTTCTGGGGTGTGGTCATGGAGTCCACACGCGGCAGCGCCGTCATCACTTTAATTCTGGCCGGTTCCTTCATGCTGAACTACGCCTTCACCGCCGAAGGTGTGCCCCAGGCCATGGCGCAGTGGGTGGACAGCATGCACCTGTCGCAAATCAAGTTCCTGCTGCTGGTGAATGTGATGTTCCTGGTGCTGGGCTGCTTTCTGGATGTGTCCGTGCTGCTGCTGGTCTTTGTGCCCATGCTGCTGCCCGCCGCCAAGCTGCTGGGCGTGGACCTGGTGCACTTCGGCGTGCTGGTGGTGCTGAACATGATGATCGGCCTGATCCACCCGCCCTTCGGCATGCTGCTGTTTGTGACCAAGGCGCTGACCGGCATACCGATTGGCGAGATGATGAAGGAGGGCTGGCCATTCCTGGTCATGTTGCTGATGCTGCTGCTGGCCATGACCTTCTTCCCCCAGATCGTGCTGTGGCTACCGCAGACCATGGGCTATAAAACGGCTTAGTACCGGACACACACCCATGCCAGCATCCAGCACACTGCTGATCCACAACGCCCGCTGCGTGGCAACCATGAACCACGCCGACCCGGCCCAAGCGGGCGAGCTGCGCAACGCGTCCATCTTCATCCGCGACCACCGCATCGTATTTGTCGGCCCCACGGCGGACTTGCCACCGGAAGCGCTGAGCGCGGACGAGGTGATCGACGCGCGCGCGCACCTGGTCACCCCCGGCCTGGTCAACACCCACCACCACATGTACCAGAGCCTGACACGGGCCATACCTGCGGTACAAAACGCCGAGCTGTTTGGCTGGTTGCGAGGCCTGTACCCGATCTGGTCCGGGCTGACACCCGAGATGGTGCGGGTCAGCACCCAGGTGGCAATGGCCGAGCTGACGCTGAGCGGCTGCGCCACCAGCAGCGACCACCTCTACATCTACCCCAACGGCGTGCGGCTGGACGACAGCATCGCCGCCGCGCAAGAAATTGGCATGCGCTTTGTGGCAAGCCGCGGCAGCATGAGCGTCGGCCAAAGCCAGGGCGGCCTGCCACCCGACAGCGTGGTGGAGCGTGAAGACTTCATTCTCAATGACACACAGCGCCTCATCGAGCAGTACCACGACACGGCGCATGGCGCGATGGTCAATATCGCAGTGGCGCCTTGCTCGCCATTCAGCGTCAGCCGCGACCTGATGCGCGAATCCGCCCTGCTAGCCCGCAGCTTCAAGGGCGCTGGCGTGCGCTTGCACACCCACCTGGCCGAGAACGACCACGACATCGCCTACTCTCGCGAAAAGTTCAATTGCACGCCCACCGAATACGCACAAGACCTGGGCTGGCTGGGGTCTGATGTTTGGCACGCCCACTGCGTGAAACTGGACGGCGCCGGCATCAGCCTGTTTGCCGCCACCCGCACCGGCGTGGCCCACTGCCCGTGCAGCAATATGCGCCTGGCCAGCGGCATTGCCCCCGTACGCCGCATGCTGAACGCCGGGGTGCCCGTCGGCCTGGGTGTCGATGGTTGTGCCAGCAACGATGCTGCCCACATGGTCAACGAAGCCCGCCAGGCCCTGCTACTGGCCCGCGTGGGCCGCGCCATGCAGCCACCTGAGGTGCGCGACGGCCGCACTTTCTTTGGCTGCGATTTAGGCCCGGCCGAGATGACAGCGCGCGATGTGCTGGGCATCGCCACCCGTGGCGGCGCCCAGGTGCTGGGCCGCGGCCACGACATTGGCCACATCGCCGTGGGCATGTGCGCCGACCTGGCGCTGTTTGACCTGGACACGCTGGGCTTTGCCGGTGGCGCAGTGCACGACCCCGTAGGGGCGTTGATGCTGTGCAGCAGCCCCCCAGCCGACTACACCATCATCAACGGCCGTGTTGTGGTGCGCAAAGGCCAGCTCACCACGCTGGACCTGGGGCCGGTGGTGGAGCGACACAACGCTTTGGCAATTCAATTGGCATTGGGTGTATAACCGAGGCCCTCTTAAAGACAATACCAAGGAAGAACCGACATGGGCGCGCAGTGGAAAGCAAAAGGTAAGGAACTGGCAGCCAATGCCAAGGGCAAGCTGTTCGGCCGTTTGGCCAAGGACATCATGATTGCGGCGCGCGCCGGGGCCGACCCGGCAGGCAATTCGCGCCTGCGACTGGTGCTGGAGCAGGCCCGCAAGGTCTCCATGCCCAAGGAAACGCTGGAGCGCGCCATCAAGAAGGGTGCTGGCCTGACCGGCGAAGCCGTGCACTTTGAACACGTCATTTACGAAGGATTCGCGCCACACCGCGTGGCCGTCATGGTCGAATGCCTGACCGACAACGTCAACCGCACCGCCCCCGAGATGCGTGTGTTGTTCCGCAAAGGCCAGCTCGGCACATCTGGTTCGGTGTCGTGGGACTTTGACCACGTGGGCATGATCGAGGCTGAGCCCGCAACCAAAGGCGCGGACCCCGAAGTGGCAGCCATTGAAGCCGGTGCCCAGGACTTCGAGCCCGGCGAAGAAGGCACCAGCATCTTCGTGACTGATGCTACCGATCTGGACCTGGTCAGCCGCGCGTTACCCGTCCACGGCTTTACCGTGTTGTCGGCCAAGCTGGGCTACAAGCCTAAAAATCCGATTGACCCCGCGAGCCTGAGCGCTGCGGACCTGGAAGAAGTCGAAGCCTTTTTGGCCGCTATCGATGGCAATGACGACGTGCAGAACGTCTATGTAGGTTTGGCGGGCTAGGAGGGGCCCCACGGTCGCCCACTGCCTGTGGCTCCCTGCCCCCGAGGGGGCCGCGTTTCACCCGGTCACAGCCAGCGCGACCGCGGCTTCATCCACCCGTGCCATACCCAATCTTCCCGCTTTGAGGATGGTCCCTTGTTGGGTGAAACCGACCACACTCAAGCCTGATGGCAGCGTTAGCGCTACCTCTCCCCCAGATTTGGCGCGCGACGCGCGGCTAACACTACCCGGCAACAAATTGATTCCCTCACATGGCGCAAACGCCGTGCCCATGGTCACCGCCGTAGCCTTGCACAAGGCCAGCACGGCAACCCCAGGTTTCAGATTCAGCAGCTCCGCACTCTCCCGTGTGATGCGGGACCACAAGCGCGTCTGGTCGTGCAAACGCAGCTCCACACGGATGGCGCCTGCGCGTGGCTTGAGGGCATGCACCGTGCACGGCAATTGGTTGCGCATGCTGGTGCGCAGCGCCAGCGCCGAAAAATTGGGCACGCTGACAACCCCACCACCACCAACTTTGCCACCGCGTGCCTCCGTTTCAATCTGCTGCAGCACATCCAGCCGGGCCTTGTTGATGCGGTCGGCCGCCTGCAACACGCTGTATCCCGCGGGCGTGAGGCGTGCACCGCCGCCGCCGCTGCCACCCACCAGCCGCTCCAGCAGCGCGACACCGGCCAAGTTACCCAAGGTGTCCACCGCCTGCCAGGCCGCCTTGTAGCTGACACCAGCGCCACGCGCCGCTTCAGAGATCGACCCCACCTCGCCTATGCGCCGCAGGATGTCAATTCGCTTGTCGGTCGATTGCTGGCCCAGTGCGTCGGCGAGCTGGAGTTGCGGTTTCTTCATGGAGCGATTGTCCTGCGAAACAGGTCGCGTCGCTATACTTCGCTATACGATTTTTGAATAGCGAGAACACATGAGCAGTTTCATCAAAGGCCTGGGTCTGGCAATCGGCATCGCACTGGGCCCCACGTCGTTTGCGGCCGAGGTGAGCGTAGCGGTCGCAGCCAACTTCACTGCGCCTATGCAAAAAATTGCGCAGGTCTTTGAGCAGGATACGGGTCACAAGGCCGTACTCGCCTTTGGCTCTACCGGCAACTTCTATGCACAGATCAAGAACGGGGCACCCTTCCAGATTCTGCTGGCGGCAGATCACGAAACACCGGCACGCATAGAAAAAGAAGGCCTGGGTGTAGCCAATTCGCGCTTCGCCTACGCCACCGGAAAACTGGTGCTGTGGAGCAAGCAGGCCGGACTGGTGGACGAAAAAGGCGACGTACTGCGCAGCGGCAAATTCGACCGCATTGCGATAGCCAACTCCAAGCTGGCTCCCTATGGCCAGGCGGCCATGGAAACCCTGACCAAGCTCGGCCTGTTGCAAAGCCTGGCATCAAAGTTTGTGCAGGGTGAAAACATTTCGCAAACCTACCAGTTCATCGCCACGGAAAACGCGGCGCTGGGCTTTGTGGCACTGTCACAGGTGTTTGCCGACGGCCGCATCAAGGAAGGTTCGGCCTGGATTGTGCCGGCCAATTTGCACACACCCATCCAGCAAGATGCCGTGCTGTTGGTCCCCGGCAAAGACAACGCTGCGGCCGCGGCCTTGCTCGGTTATCTGCGCACTGACAAGGTTAAGAACATCATCCGGTCCTTTGGCTACGACCTATGAGCCCATTGCTGGACGTTGACGCTCGCAACGCCATCCAACTCACGCTCGAGTTGGCCAGCCTCACCACCGTACTGTTGCTGGTGATTGCCACCCCCATTGCATGGTGGCTTGCGCGGTCAGCGTCCTGGTGGCGCGGCCCGGTGGGTGCCGTGGTAGCCCTCCCCCTGGTCTTGCCGCCCACCGTATTGGGCTTTTATTTTTTGGTGACGCTGGGCCCGCAAGGGCCAGTGGGCCAGCTCACCCAGGCGCTGGGTTGGGGCACGCTCTCGTTCACCTTTACCGGCATCTTGCTGGGGTCTCTGGTCTACTCGCTGCCCTTCGCCGTGCAGCCCATCCAGCATGCGTTTGAGGCCATGGGCGAACGGCCGATGGAGGTGGCGGCCACCCTCAGAGCCAAACCACTGGATGCATTTTTCAGCGTCGCCCTTCCACTGGCTCGGCCTGGCTTCGTCACCGCCGCCACCCTGAGCTTTGCCCACACCGTGGGCGAGTTCGGTGTGGTGCTGATGATTGGCGGCAACATACCTGGCAAGACCCGCGTGGTCTCCACCCAAATCTACGGCCATGTGGAAGCCATGGAATATGCGAAGGCCCATTGGCTGGCAGGTGGCATGTTGGTGTTCTCGTTTGCCGTGCTGCTGGGCCTGAACCTGCTGAACCGCAAGACCACGCGGGTCATGCCGTGAGCACACCGCCAAACTACACCCGCAGCCGCATTCGGCTCCAGCTCGTTCGGCCATCCTTTACGCTGGATGTGGACCTGGACCTGCCGGGCGACGGCATCACGGTCTTGTTCGGCGTATCGGGTTCGGGCAAAACCAGCCTGCTGCGCAGCGTGGCGGGGCTGGAGCGCACGCCCGGTGCCGTGATATCCATCGCCGGTGAAACCTGGCAGGACGATGCAGCAGGCATCTACCTGCCCACCTGGCAGCGCCCGCTGGGTTATGTGTTCCAGGAAGCCAGCCTGTTCGAACACCTCAACGTCCGCAAAAATTTGCAGTTTGGCCTGAAGCGGTCCCACACGCCGTCCGACGCCGCAGCGCTGAACGCGGCCATTGATCTGCTGGGCATCGATGGCCTGCTGGACCGCAGCACTGGCCAGTTGTCGGGTGGCGAGCGCCAACGCGTGGCCATCGCCCGCGCCTTGGCCACGCAACCCCGCCTGCTGCTGCTGGACGAACCCCTGGCCTCGCTGGACCAGGTGCGCAGGCAAGACATCTTGCCGTGGCTGGAACGGCTGCGCGACGAGCTCAAGATCCCCATGCTGTATGTCACCCATTCGTCTGACGAAGTGGCACGTCTGGCCGACACACTGGTGGTGCTGGACGCTGGCAAGGTCAAGGCCTGCGGGCCGGCAGCCGACGTGCTGGCTGCCACCGATGGTGCCGCGGTGCTGGGCGATGATGCAGGCGCGCTGCTGGATGCCACCGTAGCGGGGCGCGACACACGCTGGCAGCTCATGCAACTGGCATTCAACGGTGGCAGCCTCTGGCTGCGCGACACCGGCCACGCCGTGGGTCGCAAAGTTCGGGTCCGCCTGTTGGCGCGCGATGTCAGCGTGGCCACACAAGAGCCGCAGCAGACCAGCATCCAGAACTTGCTGCCTTGTGCGGTGCAGTCCATCCAGCCCGATGCACATCCGTCACAGGTGCTGGTGCGCATGCTGTGTGGCGAATCGGTTGTGCTGGCGCGCGTGACCGCCCGCGCGGCCGATGCCCTGCGACTGGCGCCCGGCATGGCGGTGTGGGCGCAGATCAAGGCGGTCGTGCTGGTTGAGTAGATTGAGGTACTCCATGTTTTTCCGGCTTATTCTCATTTTTTTGGTGCTCTGCGCACTGCAGCCTATTGCGTTCGCGTCAGGCGTAGCGCCTGACACTGTCCGGGCAATTCCCACAGCAAACGCTCTGGACGCCGCACTACCCAAGGCGATGGCGGCCGTCGGTGCCAAAGGGCTGGCGGTGGCCATCATCGATGGTGGCAAGCTGGCATATGTCCGGAGTTTTGGCCAGCGCAATCAGCAATTGCAGCCGCTGCAAGCAGACACTGTGATGTCGGCGGCTTCGCTAACCAAACCCGTATTCGCATATGTCGTCATGCAACTTGTTGAAGAAGGAAAAATCGACCTCGACGCATCCATCGCGAGCTACTTGAAGGCACCCTTGCCAAGCTACCCCACAGTGCGCCCATATGCGGCGTGGCAAGACCTCGAAGGCGACGAGCGCTGGAAGAAGATAACGCCACGCATTTTGCTCAGCCATCGATCCGGGCTAGCCAACTTCCAGTCACTGGAGCCCGACGGAAAACTGCACATCCACTTTGAGCCAGGCACACGCTACGCCTACTCGGGTGACGGCATCAACCTTTTGCAGTTCGTGCTGGAGCGCGGGCTCGGATTGGACGTCGAGGCGGAACTGCAACGTCGCGTGTTCGACCGATACGGCATGCACAACACCAGCATGACCTGGCAGCAGCGCGCCGCCGACAACCAGGCTGATGGCTACACCCAAGAAGGCAAGCCGCTTGCGCACATTCAGCGCAAGCGCGCCGCGGCGGCTGGCTCAATGGATACGACTATTGGCGACTACGCAGGCTTCGTCCTAGGATTCCTTCGCGGGGAAGGGCTGTCGGCTGGAAGCCACAAGGATATGACCACCCCACAATGGCCGATCACCACAAAGTCGCAGTTCCCGACCCTGCAGAGCGAACTGCCCACATCATTGAGAACTGCCGACCTTGCAGCGGGATTGGGGATAGTCGTATTCAATGGTCCGCAGGGACCTGGGCACTACAAAGGTGGACACGACAACAACGTAGGCAACATCTGGGTCTGCGTTGCACAGCAGGAACGCTGCGTCATTCTGCTGTCCAACGACGTACGAGCTGAAAAGGCATTTCCAGACATCGTTGGCTTCATTTTGGGCGATGCGGGGGTTCCATGGAAGTGGGAATATGGCCCGTAAGTATCGGTTCACATAAGCACGCCTGAGGCCCGAACGGGCGACGTCGAAGTCGCTACGTTTTTAATAGCTACGCACGCATATTCGACGAGGGCTACAGCCAGATTTCTTCTGAAGGTTCGCCACAGCCCGTAAAAATACCAAAAAAAGGGTATGAATATCCGGGCAAGGCTCCCGTCACCACACTTTGCAAGGCTTGGCCGAAGTCATCGCAGCACCCGGCTTGCACGCAAAGGTCTTGCCAAACTCTGGCAGGTTTACCACGACGCCGTTGACGCGGTATTTGCCAGGCGAGTGCGGGTCCGTCGCGGCGCGCACGCGCATGTCCTCAGGGCGGTTGTTCTCACAGGCCCATTGCGCAAACCCGATGAAAAAGCGCTGTTCGGGTGTGAAGCCATCGCGGCTTTCGGGTTTGACGATGGTGCTCTGCACCTTCCACGCGGTCCAGGCCAGCACCATGCCGCCCAGGTCAGCCATGTCTTCGCCCAACGTCAGTTTGCTATTGATTTTGATGTCGTCCACCACCGTGTACTTCGCGTACTGGTTGACGATGCACTGCGCGCGCTGCTGGAATTGGGTATTGTCTTTCGGCGTCCACCAGTTCTTTAAATTGCCCTGGGCGTCGAACTGGCGGCCTTCGTCGTCAAAGCCGTGGATCAGCTCATGGCCAATGGTGCCACCGGTGTTGCCGTAACCTGGCGCATCATCCATCTTGGGGTCGAACAGCGGGGGCTGCAGCACCCCGGCGGGAAAGTTGATGTCATTCATCTGCGCGCTGTAATAAGCGTTCACGGTCGGTGGCGTCATGCCCCACTCGCCGCGGTCCAGAGGTTTGCCGATTTTGCCCAACTGGCGGTGGACTTCGAACTGCATGGCGCGGGTGACGTTGCCATAGAAGTCATCACGGGCGATGGCCACATCGCTGTAGTCGCGCCATGTGTCGGGGTAACCGATCTTGTTGACGATGGCCTTCAACTTTTCCGTGGCCTTGATCTTGGTGGCCGGGCTCATCCAGTCCAGGTGTTGCAACTCGTCATGCATGGCCTGCTCGATCTGCTCGGTCATCACCAGGGTTTGTTTCTTCAGCTCAGGGCCGAATGCGCGGTCTACAAATTCCTGGCCCAGGGCCTCACCCAATTGTGCGTCCACCAGCGCCACACAACGCTTCCAGCGCGGCGGCTGCAGTGGTATGCCGCGCAGGGTCTTGCTGAAGTAGTTGAAGTTCTCGGTGACGAAGGCACTGGACAGGCTCGCGGCCTGGGCATGCGCCACATGCCAGCGCAGGTAGACCTTGATGTCGTCCAGGCTGCTGGCCTTCCAGTAGCGGGCCAAGGTCTGGTAGAACTTGGGCTCGGTCACGTTCAGGGCCTTGGTGTCCGCCAGACCCGCCGTCTGCAGATACACCCCCCAGTCAAAGCCAGGCGTCAACGCCTGCAACTGGATGAGGTCCATCTTGTGAAACAGCTTGTAGGGGTCGCGCTTGTCCACCACCGACAGCGTGGCGCGGGCAAGCGTGGTCTCGGTCTGCAGCACGGTGATGGCATGCTGGCGGGCCAGCGCCGGTGGTTCGCCCATCAGCTCAAACATGCGGGCCACATGGGCCAGGTACTTGGCGCGTAGCTCCCGCGATGCGGCGTCCATCTTGGTGTAGTAGTCGCGGTCCGGCAGGCTCAGGCCACCGCCGGTTGCAAAGGCGATCACGTTGGAAGAGTTGGAAAAATCCTGGTCCGAGCCAAAGCCGAAGTACAGGCCGTTGTCGGCAATCGACAGGTGCAGTTTGGCCAGCACAGTGGGCAGGTCTGCCTTGCTTTGCATGGCGCCTATGACACCCAGCACAGACTGCATCGGCGTGGCACCCCGTTGCTCCACTGCCGCTTCGTTCATGCAGGCGGCGAAGTAGTCTCCAATCTTCTGCTGGTTGGCGGTATTGCCCTCGGTCTTTTGCGACAGTGCGTCCAGAATGCCCCACAGGAAACGCTGGTTGTCCTGGTACAACTTGCCATAAACGCTCCAGCGCGCCTGGTCGGCAGGTATGGGGTTGTTCTCGACCCAGCCGCCGCAGCTGTATTGGTAGAAATCTTCACAGGGGTTGGCGGTGGCGTCCATGGCCGACACATCCAGCCCGGGTGTGTAGGGGAACTCGGTCAGCGGTGTGTCGTGCGCGGGCGGCGGTGGCGACGCCGCGGCTGATGCACTGGCGGGCGGATTCGTTTGCGCTGCGCTGGGGAAGCAAATCCACAGGGCCTGGGAGATCAGCAAGGCAAGAAGACAGCGACGCATAGATGTGTGCCCGAAGTTGGATGGGGGATGAGAGCTGGATTATCCATGTCCGCCCTGCGCTTCGGCCAGCAGGTTTTGCAGCATGCTGGCCTTGCGCAAGGTGCAGCGCGTGCGCAACGTGCGCTCCAACACCGCGTTGGAAAATTTGGAGCCGCTTTGCAGCGTCTTGCAGAGCCAGAAAATTTCCTGCTCGCCGAACACAAAGTCATCCAGCGCGCTGCGCAGTTTCAGCACGGCGGCGTGGTCGGCCTCTACCAATGGCCGCGCCACAAACGCCACGTTGACATCACCATCAGGCCCCACCTGACTGCGCAGTGCTTGCGCTTGTTGAGCAATGGCCTGCAACTGCGGTATGGAGCGCACAAACACTTCGGAGCGGAAACCCAGCAAGGGCTCCAGCCCGTCTTCGATGGACTCCGCCAGGCGCGCAGTCGATGTCTGGCGCGACTGAATCAGCACATTGCCGCTGTTGATAAATGTCTTGGCACTGGCATGGCCCAGCGTCTGGAAGTGTTCCGCCAGCGTCGCCATTTTGATGAAGCGTCCGCCGACATTGATGGCGCGCAGGAATGCAATGTATTGGGGCATGTGTGTTTCGTTTTATGCGGCCGCGGGCGCCGGGCGCCGGGCGGTGGTGGGTGCGCGCTGGCGCAAAGCCGGCCAAAAATCGCTGGCCCGCCCGCACAGGGTCGAAGCGGCCTCAGCTCGTTGCGGCAACGGCAGCCCGTGCTGCTACCAGGTCTTGGCCTTGGCGACCATGGTGATCTCCACGACCTCGCCGCTGGCGTGTTTGAGCTTCATCTTCACGGATTCGCCGATGTCTTTTTCAATCTGCGCCTGCATGTCTTTGCCTTTGGCGCCCACCACAGCTTTGCCCGCGACTTCGATCACTTCATCACCAGACAACATGCCGGCCAGGGCGGCTGGCGAAGCCGGGGCCACCTTTTCAATGACCGCGGATTTCAGCGTGGGGTTCCAAAAAACGCCTTCGCCATCGATCTTGAAACTGAAACCAAAATAGCCGCGTTCGCCCGCCCAAACTGGCGAGGCTAGCGAGAACATCAGCGCGAACAGCGCAATGGAGAATCTGGTTTGCATCGCAACAAAGCCCGTTTAAAAAGGTGCACTACTGTACCAGCCATGCTGGGCTTCAGTTCAACGCAGCACCGCCTTCAAACCACTGCTTGATCAGGCCCCGTTCGGCGTCGGTGATGCTGGTAGCGTTGTTCAAGGGCATGACCTTGGTTACCACGGCTTGTTGGTACACGGCTTGGGCGTGGAGCTTGACGCCCTCTACCGAGTCCAGCCGTACATTCTTCATCTGCACCTGCGCGCCGTGGCACATGTAACAACGCTGCTCCAGCACTGGCTGCAATGCCCTATAGCCAATTGGGCCTGTAGCCCTCGTGGAATCTGCATGAGCCGCTCCTGAATTAGTAGCAATGGATGCGGTGGATAGTGCAGGCTTGAGCCAGACAATCATCCCCACAATGGCCACCACACCCACCAGCGCATACGGCCACGGATGGCGGTTGCGCCCCAGCTTGAAGCCATGGCGCAGCACAAAAAACTGGCGGATGGCAGCACCCGCGAACATCATGCCCAACAGCACCAGCCAGTTCTGCGGGTGCGTGTAGGTAAAGCTGTAGTGGCCGCTGAGCATGGCGAACAGCACCGGCAGCGTGAAGTAGGTGTTGTGCACGCTGCGCTGCTTGCCGCGCTTGCCGTGGATGGGGTCAACCGGCAGGCCAGCCTTGATGTCGGCCACCACGGTCCTCTGGCCGGGGATGATCCAGAAGAACACATTGGCACTCATGCTGCTCGCAATCATTGCGCCCACCAGCAGAAAGGCGGCGCGCCCCGCAAACCAGTGGCAGGCCAGCCACGCCGCCACAGCCACCAGCACGGCCAGGAGTGCGCCGACGATGGCGTCCCCATTCTTGCGCTGGCCAAAGACGCGGCAAATGCCGTCATACGCCAGCCAGAACACCACCAGAAAAGCCAGCGCCACGGCGATGGCCGCGTGGGGCGACCAGTCCATCACCGACTTGTCGATCAGATAGGTGCCCGCGCTCCACAGATACGACACGGTGAACAGCGAGAAGCCGCTGAGCCAAGTGCTGTAGCTCTCCCAATAGAACCAATGCAGATGCTTGGGCAACTGCGGCGGCGCTCCAAGAAACTTGACCGGGTGGTAGAAACCACCACCGTGCACAGCCCACAGTTCGCCGCTGACGCCCTGGCGTTTCAGGTCTTCGTCCTCGGGCGGCGTCAGGCTGCTGTCCAGAAACACGAAGTAGAAGGAGGAGCCAATCCAGGCGATGGCGGTAATGACGTGGACCCAGCGCAGCAGCAGGTTGGCCCAGTCGAGGTAGTAGCTTTCCATGCAGCGTGTTCTCCGGGAGATTTTGGCAAAGTGTATACAGTTTTACCACGCCGTAGGGCGCACCGGCAAACACTCAGCAGTTGACGGGAATTTCGGGAATTTGCAAGATCTGTGCCGCCACGGCTACCGCGATCACCTCGGGCTCTTTGCCCACAATGCCTGGAACGCCGATGGGGCAGGTGACATGGGCCATCTCTGCCACGGTGAAACCCCGCGCCTCCAGCCGTTGGCGAAACGACGCCCATTTGGTCTTGCTGCCGATCAAGCCCACGTAAGGCAAATCGCTCTGCGCACGCTGGCGCGCCAAACAGGCGGCCACCACATCCAGGTCTTCGGCGTGGCTGAAGCTCATGATCAGCACACGGGAACCAGGCCGCAAATCGGCTACAGCCGCATGCACGGGGTCGGAGTGTTCACACAGCACGTTGGCGGGCAGGTCTGCGGGGAAGATTTCGTCGCGACTGTCCACCCAGGTTAGGTGCATGGGCAGGTTCGCCAGCACCTGCACGACCGCGCGCCCGACATGCCCGCCGCCGAAAAGTGCCACGGGCGTGTCGGCATGGGTCAGCCGTTGGTGCAACGCCGCGACATCATTTGCGTCAATTCTTTCAAAATGTAAAACCACCTCGCCACCGCAACACTGGCCCAGGCTGGGGCCTAGCGCATAACGAACGACGGGCTCACCAACGCCCTGTTGCAGCAGGGTTCTGGCGTGGGCGATGGCGTCGAACTCCAGATGCCCGCCCCCCACCGTTGCAACGGTGGTAGCGGCAAACACCGCCATCCAGGTACCGGCCTCACGCGGGGCGGAACCGCGGGTAGACTGCACAGAGACCAGCACCCCAGGCTCCAACAGCAGATGCTCAAACAAGGCGGATTGCAAACTCACATTCAGATACCTTTTCCACGGCATACTTGCCATTGCAAACAACACAATTAGTAGCAAGTATGCATCTGCAAATTCGCCAACCTACTGCGAAGTCATAAACATGCTATCTCAAAAGTTGCATCGCAGCAGTCTGGGGATGGGCATCGTCAGCATTTTTGCGGCCTGCACCAACCCAACGCCTGTGGCCGGGCCCCATGCGCCCACGGCGCAGCCGCAGCTACAAGGGCAACCGTCCTCTCCTCAGACGCCCCCGGACACCACAAACAGCCCACCACGCGCATCCACAGCCGCAACGCCACGCGACTACCGCCGTGACGGTGCAACACATCTGTATGCCAGAAACAGCAACCGCATCCATGCGGGCAAACTGCCACCCATGCTGCATGCCATTGGCGTGCTACAAGTGGACATCAACCGCAGTGGCGCCGTCACCGGCCTGCGCTGGATGCGTGCTCCGACCCACGCACCGGATGTGGTAGCCGAGATCGAGCGCACGGTGCGCGCTGCGGCGCCCTTTCCCGCACCGGTCAAACTGGGCCGCGTGACTTACACCGACACCTGGCTGTGGGACAAGAGCGGCCGTTTTCAGCTGGATACGCTGACCGAAGGGCAGCTCTAGCGCGCAGTGCCTCGCGATAAAGCGCCTAGCATGTTGGTGACACCACCACCATTCAGCGTACAGGGGCATGGCAATGGGCATCGCACACCGCACCACACACCGCATCGGACATTGGATTAGCCGCAGCGTGGCCCTCGCAGGTCTCGCCTGTATCGCACTGAGCGCCAGCGCGGCAGTGCCTGACAACATCAGCTACCAGGGCAGCTTTCCAGCCACCACGCCCAGCGGCCTGACCACCGGCGCGTTGACCGTGGGCGGTGCACGCCGCGACGTGCTGGTGTACCGCCCGGCTGGTGCTGCGGCCCAGGCCGTGCTGATACTGTTCAGCGGGACCGGTGGCACACTGTCCAACAACATCGCCAACGAGCTGGGGTACGACGTGCTGCGCAGCTTTGCCGACCAGCAAAACGCCATCGTCGTGGTGCCGATTCAGCGCATGCTGAACCTGGGTGACTGGGACAACCATTCGGCCGGCACGCCGTTTTGGGAGACCGCGGTGGGCGAATCGACCACAAGCGCGGCCAGCACTGACCCCAATGCCAATGCAGACCTGCTGTTTGTGCGCGCCATCATCCAGGAAACCTCGCGCGCCTACGGGGCGGACCTTGCGCGGGTGTACGTCAACGGGTTTTCCAACGGCGCCTTCTTTTCGTATTTCGTTGCCAGCACCTTGAGCAACCGTATTGCCGCATTTGCCGAAACCGGGGGCGGCCTGGTACTGAGCAACACCACGGCGGGCGAGCCTGCGGCTTGCAACCTGCGCGGCACGCCTGCCCCTGCGGGCAGTGTGCGCACCTGTGCGGCGGCTGGCTGGCGGCCGGGTGTCTGCACCACTGCGGGCGCCACGGCACGGCCCCTGGCGCCCACGCTAGCCGTGCGCGTGCCACCGGGCTTTATGGAGGCCAACGACGATGACGACACGGTGTCGTTTGCCAACACCTGCAACCTGGCCAATGCACTGCCAGCGTCTTCTTCGTACCAGGTGCGCGTGGTACACGCCGGCACCGGCCATGGCATCAATGACAACTACCTGCTGAACGCGTGGAACTTCATGAAGAACTTTAGTCTGACCGATTCGGACCGCGTGTTCAACTGGGCGGAATCGCTGTACCCGGGCAGCTTCTCGCCCGCAACACCGGCATCGCAACAGGGTCTGGGCTATTACTACCGCTACTACAGCGGCACCAACAGCTACATCGGCACCAAGGATGGGCGTGGCTACTACCTGGTCCCCGGTGGCGCCATCATTGATGCAGGGGCGTTGCCCGCCTATCTGGGTACAGCGGGCCAGGCGGGCTTTTAAAACATTGCCCCCACGCTCCACCGCTTTGCGGGTCGCTGCCCCAAAGGGGGCTAACTTTCTTTGGGACGGCCCGGCGGGAAATTCATTGCCTTAACGGCAATTTCGCGCCGCTGAGCGACATTTCGCGCCGCTTCCTGCCATTTCGTCTCAAACCGGCTGCGCCGCAGGCAGTGGATTCAGACACTGCACTCCTCATTCAACTTCCAGAGGAGTCAGTAAGCCATGAAACCCACCGCACCTTCCCGTATCGCCCGCCACATTTGCCAAATGGCAATAGCCGCCAGCCTGCTAGGCCTGGGCGCAGCCGCCTTCGCCGTGCCTGACGCGCAGTTCCAGGCGGCCTTCCAGCAATTCATCCAGGCCAGCTTCGGCGATACCGCCGCCATCGACGCTGCGGCCGAGGCCTTCACGGGTTTGCTGAAGATCGAGCCCGCGAACCCTGTGCTGATGGCCTACACCGGTTCCGCAACCACCATGAAGGCATCGACCACGGTGTTGCCGTGGAAGAAGATGGGGTATGCCGAAGACGGCCTTTCGCAACTGGACAAGGCGCTCGCCATGCTCAATGCCAGCCATGACGCGCCTATGCAGCGGGGAACCCCCGGTGTGCTGGAGGTGAAATATGTGGCCGCCAATACTTTTCTCGCCGTCCCGGGCTTCATGAACCGCCACGAGCGCGGCGCCAAGCTTCTGGCTGACGTGCTCGCAAACCCGCTGTTTGCCAACGCCCCGCTGCCCTTCAAAGGCACGGTCTGGCTCAAGGCCGCCAGCGAGGCGACCAAGGCCAACAACACGGCAGAGGCCAGGCGCTACCTGGGCCTGATCGTGGAGCAGCAGGCACCCCAGGCAGCCAAGGCGCAAGAGCTGTTGAAGGGCCTGTCGTCGTGAGCACGGTTCCCAACGCCAGGCACGCCGTTGTCGCGATGCACGGCGTGTTCAAGACCTACCGCCTGGGCCAGCACGTGATCCCCGCACTGCAAGGTGTGGATTTGACCGTGCAGCGCGGCGAACTGCTCGCGCTGACCGGCCCCTCGGGCAGCGGCAAAAGCACCATCCTCAACCTCTGCGGTTTGATCGACACGCCGGACTCGGGCGACATCGCACTGGGCGGTCAGAGCATCGCCGGGCTGGACGAGAACCAGCGCACGCTGTTGCGGCGCGATGCGCTGGGCTTTGTGTTCCAGAGCTTCAACCTGGTGCCGGTGATGACAGTGGCCGAGAACGTGGACTACCCGCTGTTCCTGGCCGGCGTGCCGGTGGCCGAGCGGCGCGAGCGCGTGGCGGCACAGTTGGCGGCCGTAGGCCTGCAAGACCATGCGCACCACCGCCCGGATGCCCTGTCCGGCGGCCAACGCCAACGGGTGGCGATTGCCCGCGCGCTGATCAAGCGGCCGCGCTTAGTGATTGCCGACGAGCCCACCGCCAGCCTGGACTCACACACCGCAGACCAGGTGCTGGACCTGATGCGCGAACGCGGCCACGCCGAAGGCGCAGCCTTTGTCATCGCTACACACGACAGCCGCCTGACCCGCCGCTGCGACCGCGTCGTGGCATTGCTGGATGGAAAAATCCAATGAATCTCGCAATCAATATGTGGCTCAAATTTGCCATCCAGAACACGCTGCGCAACCGCCGCCGCTCACTGGTGACGGTGTCGATCGCCGCGCTGGGCACGGCCGCCATCCTGCTGGCCGGTGGCTTTGCGCTCTATACCTACCAGGCGCTGGCGCAGTCTGCCGCCCGCACCACGGGCCACCTGATCCTGGGCACACAAGCCCATTTCACGCAGGACGAGGACACGCCCTTGCAGCATGGCCTGGACAAAGTCGCCGAGTTGCGTACGCAGTTGCTGGCCGACCCGGCCGTGCGCCAGGTGCTGCCCAAGGTGGAGTTCACCGGCCTGATCAGCAATGGCGACAAATCCACCATCATGATGGCCACCGGGGTGGACCCGGACAACGAGTTCGCCGTCAAAGGCCCGTTCCTGACGATGACGTCGGGCAGCGTATTGATTTCGGGCAGCAATGAGGCCGAAGTCATGCTGGGTGAAGCCCTGGCCCGCAGCTTAAAGGCCACACCCGGCAGCAGCCTGACACTGCTGGCCAGCACGACCGAAGGCGCGATGAATGCGATGGACGTGCGGGTGAAAGGCATCTTCTCCACCGGCGTGCCGGATATCGACAAGCGTCTGGTCTACACCGACATCGTGACGGCGCAAAAGTTACTAGTGACGCAGCGCGTGTCCAGCCTGGGCATCTTCCTGGATCGCATGGAATCGACCGAACCTGTGCAGCAGCGGCTGGCCGCGCAGTTCCCGCAGATGACGGTGCAGACGTGGATGGACCAGGCCTTCTTCTACAAGTCGGTGCGCGATTTGTACAACCGCATCTTCGGTGCGCTGGGGCTGATCATCGGTGTCATTGTTGTGTTCGTCGTGACCAATGCCATGGCCATGGCGATCATCGAGCGCACCCGCGAGATCGGTACGCTGCGGGCCATGGGCACGCTTCCTGGGCAGCTGCTGCGCACCTTGGCCTTGGAGGGCATGGTGCTGGGGGGTGTGGGGGCGTTGACGGGTGCTGTGTTGTCACTGGGCATTTCGGTGATGCTGTATGTGGTGCCGGTGATGATGCCGGCGCCACCGGGGCGGTCGGTGGGGTATCCGCTGAATATTGCGATTGATCCGTTGATGTATGTCGCCACGCTGGCTGTGATGGTTTTGCTGACGATGTTGGCTTCTAGTCTTGTGGCTCGGAAGACGGTGCATATGCCTGTCGTTGATGCACTGGCGCATACGTGAACTTTTAACTTCCGACTGACAGGGGTCCGGCCCCCACTCCCCCCAGCCCCCTCGCCCCGCCGGGCGAGGGGGAGCCAAAGCGGACAGCCGATTTTGTTACTGCGATTCGAGTGAAGCTTCTACGGCTCGGCCGTCATTCTTTTTACCTAACGCTACTATTTTTATAGCTGCTTAAGCATATTCCACGAGGGCTACAGCATGATTTACTTTACAACAACTCCGTCAAAAGCAACTTCAGAACGCCAACCTACTGGGTCTTCGCGCCGTAGAAGCTTCACTTCAACCGCGCGGTCAAATGTGGCTGTTGAACACCCCCTCGCCCTGCGGGGCGAGGGGGTGGGGGGGAGTGGGGGCCGGACCCCATGGATGTTGGGATTGGCTTTGCTCATAGCCGCCGCAGGGCTAACGACTACAGCCCATGCCGAAGACATCACCCCCTTGCTCAAAGACGCCGACCACTACCGCATGAGCGCCGACAACCTGCAGGTCGACACCCAGGTCGTCGTCCTCAACACCGACGGCAGCCAGGACAAGGAGCGCCGCTACACCGTGTTTGCACAAGCTGGGCGCAAGTCCCTGGTACTGATGCAAAGCCCGGTTGAAAAGGGCCAAAAGGTGCTGATGCTGGCCGACGACTTCTGGCTGCTGATGCCCAATACGCAGCGCCCCATGCGCATCACGCCGATGCAAAAGCTGCTGGGCGATGCGTCCACCGGCGACATCGCCACGATGCGCTGGGCGGGCGACTACACCGGCAGCGTGGTGGGTGAAGAGCCCTGTGCAACGGACAACAGCAAGGCCACTACCTGCATACACCTGAGCCTGCAGGCCAGCCGCAAGGGCGTGACCTACCAGCGCATTGAGTTATGGATCGGCAAGACGCGCCACGAACCGGTGCGTGCCGATCTTTTTGTGCAGTCGGACAAGCTGGCCAAGCAGGCGCGCTTTGTCATGGACAAGCCTGCTGCGCCCACCATCGTGTCCGAGATGGTTCTGGTGGACCAGTTGAGCAACAAGAAGGAAACCCACATCCGTTACCTGGGCCGCAAAGAGCGCACGGTGTCTGACGAGTGGCTGAACCCCATGTTTCTCGCCCGCAATCCTTCACTGGAGTAAAGCATGGGCACTTTTCCGCTCCCAAAATTGACCGTGCTTTGCGCACTGGTCGGAGCAGTTTCATTCTCGACCTCCGCGCTGGCCGATGGCGGTGAGGTATCCGGTCAACTGCGTGGCTACTGGATAGACCGTCCCGCAGCTGACAGCGGACCGCTGGCCCAAGCCAACCGGCTGCAACCGGGCACGGTGGCAGCAACGCCACCGTTCGCCACCATGCAGGCAGAGTTGCGCGGCAGCGCCAAGGTGGACGCCGTCACATTGAACGCCACCGCCACGCTGCAGACCCGCAGCTTCGAAGGCGGTACTACGGACAGTGACGGATGGGTCAACGAGGCCTATGCATCGGGCAAGGCGCTGGGCTGGCAGTGGAGCGCGGGCAAGAAGGCGGTGTCATGGGACGTGGGGTATGCGTTTCGGCCCAATGACGTGGTGCAGCAAGAGACGCGGCGCACGTTGGCGGCGCAGGCATTGACCGGCCGGCCACTGCTAATGGCAGAACACTTTGATGCCGACACGGCATGGTCACTGGTGTGGGTGAACCCCATAGAACCGCAGGCCAACACCGGCGCACAGGAAAGCGCGTTGGCGGCCCGTGTGTACTTGCGCAGCGGCGCGGTGGACTGGCACGGCTTCACCCGCCAGGGCGAGCACACCGGCACCAGCCTGGGCGTAGCCGCGGCCTGGGTGGCCAGTGATGCGTTGGAACTGCATGCATCCGCGCGCGCATACGAGCATGCGGACAGCAGCGTCAGCATCAACACCGGCTCTACGCTGTCAACCACCAACCCCTGGCAGCCAACGCTGTTGGGTGCCGGTCAACAAATCTTGGTGGGTGGCACCTGGACCAATGAAGCCCAGGTCAGCCTGCTGGTGGAAGCCTGGCATGACGGCACGGCACTGACAGACGCGCAATGGTCGGCCTGGACCGCGCGCAACCAGGCCCTGCCCTCATGGCTGGCCCGCCGCGTACCCACCATTGCGGTGGCTGGCAATTTGGCATGGCAGGGCAATGCCTTTGGTGTGTCCAACAGCCTGCGGCAAGACAACGTGTATGCACGCTTCAGCTGGCAGCATGACCGTTGGCAACCCGCGCTGGATGTGCTGTACACGCCTGCGGACCAAGGCATCATCGCCACCGCGTCCGTGCTGTGGTCGGGTGAGCGCTTCAAGCTGGAAGGCGGCTTGCGCGCCTACTATGGGCCAGACGACGCCGTGGTGCGCCAGTTGCCTGTGCAGCGCCAAGGCTATCTGGTGGCGACCTGGGCGTTTTGATGGCGGGGCCGAGCGGCGCCGCTGCAGCAATTACGCCGCAGCGGTGCGCGCCACGCGGCCCACTTGCGCATCCTGCAACGCCAGATTGGCCAGCGTAACCGCCGCCTGCGCGGCCAGCGCTTCCACCAGTGGCACCAGCTCTGCGAGGAAGGGAATCGCAACATTGGTGTCGGGGTCCAGCTTGTTGATGAACTGCAAGACACCCACCACCTCGCCACCGCGGGGGATCAAAGGCACAGTCAGCGTGGACACGGTTTTGTATCCCGTCGCTTCGTCAAAACTGCGCGTACCACTCAGGTCAAACCGGGTTTGGGAATACACGTTGTCGATGCGCAACGACTGCTTGTGGGTGGCGCACCACGTGGCTGCGAATCGCTCATTGGGCAAGCCGGTTGCGCCGTCAAACAGCGCTATCTCTTTCTCCGCCAAATCGTCGTCCCGCGTGCGCATGCTGAAGCGCAAGGTCTGGCGGTCGGTACGCAGGTAGAGCGTGGCCGCATCGCAGTGCAGCAGGCTGCGCCCTTCAAAAAGGGTGTGGCGAATCAGTGCAGTGCGGTCGCGGGTCATGGACATCAACAGGCCGTTTTCGATCAGCATATTGAGCTTGGCCGTGCGAGCCTGTACCTCGCGCTCCAGGTTGTTTTGGATGTCCTGGCTGGCCTTGTAGATGTCGTGGATGGTCAGCAGGTTGCGCACCCGCAGCGCCACATCGATGGGGTCGATGGGGCGCACCACATGGTCGTTGGCGCCTGCCAGCAAACCGGCATTGCACAGCTCGGCCATGCCATCGTCGCTGATGGCCAGGATGGGCAACTCGGCGGCGGAGAAGGTTTCGCGGATCAGGTAGATGACTTTGAGTCCGTGCAGGTGGGGCATGCGCAGGTCCACCAGCAGGGCGTCAAAGCTGGTCGCACTGAGTGTGGACAACACATGACGCGGATCGGTGACAGCCGTCGCAGCCTGATAGCCCATGCCTTCGAGCAGGTTGACAACGCTGGCGACATCGACTGCCGAGTCGTTGAAGACCAGGATGCGGCTGCGCGCATGCTCAGGCGCGGCAGTGTATTTCTGCTTGGTGATCACGGATCATCTTCCCTGTATCTAAATGCTTGTTTATTTTGTTGTCGGCGTGAAAAAAGGAATAGGTGTGCCAGCATAGACGTTTTGCGGCAGGGCCCCATCCCACTTCTTGGCCTTCTCCATCTCGACCTCAATACGGCGCAATTCCAAGACTTCCTTGCTTTGCGTCAACGCGCTGTTCTGCGCACGCAGGGCCTCGGCCTGGGCCTTGGCAACCGTCAAATTTGCGTAGGCCTCGCCGTCAGCTTTAGCCTTCAGGGCCGTCGCTTCGGCCTCGGCGATAGCGACCTTCTGCTTTTGCTCGGCCTCCACCGTCTTGAGCTTGTTGTCGGCAGCCTGGCGCAATTGTTCCTGCGTCACCTTGTCGTTGATGGCGGCCATATAGGAAGGCGAGAACGCGAAGTTGCGCATGTCGATGTTGATCACCTGCGCGCCGTACAAGGCCAGCTTCACTTTGAGTGCGGCGCTGATGTCGCTGGACACCTGCGCCCGCTTGGCGATCAGGTCGGGTGCCGTGTATTTGACGGTGACGGCCTTGAACACTTCCTGGGTTGCGGTTTGCACATAGTTGTTCAGATTGCCGTCGTGGCTGTACTTCTCGAACACCTCGGCCACCTTGTCGGGGCTGATGGAGTAGCGCACCGTCAGGCTGGCTTTGACCGGCTGCTGGTCAAAGGTGGGGCCTTCGGCATCGTTGATGTCGGCCTGCTCGGCGCGGATGTTGAAGATGTCCAGCCGCTGCCAGGGCGCGAGCAACAGAAAACCTTCGTTCTCAATGCCGCGTATGGCGCCACCCACGGTGATCACGCCACGGCTGCCCGTGGGCACCGTGCGCAGGGGCCAAAAAATCACCAGCACGATAAGCACCACCACGGGGATAACGATGCCTTTGAAACTAAAGCGGGGAATGTCTTGGATGTTCATATCTTTTTGGACTCCATACGGTTTGTGCGCAGGGCACAACCCCATCATGGGTTTGTGCCCCGCGCATTGTCAACGCATTTGACCGACTTTGCACCTGGAACGTTGGGACCGTGGGGTCAGATGGTTACAGACGCAAAAAAATTGTTAACACGCGCATATAAGTCTGTACTAGACTGACACGGATCAGAAGCCTTTTTGAGGCCTCGCTTCCTTAACCTACACCACCCTCATCATGAAAACCTTTGCCCGTAATTTGGTGCTTTGTGCCGTCTCGGCTGTCATGACCATTGGTGCGGCAATTGCCGGTGACGCGGATTTCACGCTGGTCAACAAGACTGGCTACACGATCCGTGAGGTTTATATCTCGCCGACCCACAAAGAAGCTTGGGGCAAAGACCGCATGGGGGAAGGCTTTCTGGATCACGGCAAAAGCCGTCTATTCAAATTCTCCGACAAGAGCGCCTGCAAGCAAGACCTGAAAGTCGTATTTGAGGACGACGATTCAAGCGTCGTGTGGGAAGAATTCGATTTGTGCGAGCTGAGCAAGATCACGCTGAAATACAACCGCAAGTCCCGTGAAGTGTCGGCCGATACCGAATAGTTCAGTCCACTAAAAGATGCCCCGACGGAGGCATTTTCTCCTCAAGACCCCCGATAGGTCGAGTAACTCCAGGGGCTGACCAGCAGCGGCACGTGGTAGTGCTGTTCCGCATGGGCCACGCCAAAGTCCAGGCTAACCCGGTTCAGGAAATTGGGCTCTGGCAGGGCCACGCCCCGCGCCTTGAAGTAAGCCGCGACGTCAAACACCAGCCGGTAGGTGCCGACGCGCAGGCTGGCGTGGTCATACAACATGCCGTCGGGATTGCGGCCATCGGCATTCAGCACAAACAACTTGACCAACGTGGCCTGCTCGCCCTGCGTGGTGTACAGCGACACCTGCATGCCGGCGCCCGGCGTGCCATGCATGGTGTCCAGTACGTGTGTGCTCAAGCCCATGGTGGCGTCCTTTGGTTGGTCATGTGTTCGGTATTTTCTAAAGTGTATACACTTTTTGTATTTGTGGCTATGATGCCCGCATGGACTCCACCACCACCGACTTCATCGTCGAAACGCTGACCCGCTCCATCGTCGAGCACCGCCTGCAACCCGGTGCAAAACTCGTTGAACAGACGCTGGCCGACCAGTTTGGCGTGTCGCGCACACTGATACGCCAGGCGCTTTTCAAGCTGTCGCAAAACCGCTTGATCCGCATGGAGCCAGCCCGCGGCGCCTTTGTAGCCGCGCCGTCGATTGCCGAAGCACAACAGGTGTTTGCCGTGCGCCGCATGCTGGAGGCCGGCATGACCCAGGCCTTTATTCGCAACGCCACGCGGGAACATCTTGATGCGCTGAAGGACCACATCGCCGAGGAAGCCGCCGCCGTGATGCGCGGCGATGTGCCGGGCCGCACCACGCTGCTGGGCGACTTCCACGTGCGCATGGCGCAGCTGATGGGCAACGAGGTGTTGGCGCATCTGCTAATGGATTTGCTGTCGCGCTGCGCGCTGATCACGCTGATGTACCAGAGCGCCGGTGCAGCCGAGCATTCGCATGAAGAGCACCGCAGCATCGTCGACGCGCTGGAGGCACGCGACGAGGCCTTGGCCCTGCGCCTGATGGACGACCACCTGCAACATGTGGAAGCCTCGCTGATGTTGGCCCCCACCGCCAACGCAACACCTCTATGAAAAACTACGACTCCACTGCAAGCTATCCGCGTGACCTGGTCGGCTACGGCAAAGACGTACCCCATGCGAAATGGCCGAACGGCGCGCGCATTGCCGTGCAGTTTGTGCTGAACTACGAAGAAGGCGGCGAAAACAGCGTGCTGCACGGCGACGCGGGTTCCGAGCAGTTTCTGTCCGAGATGTTCAACCCGGCCAGCTACCCCGAGCGCCATATCAGCATGGAGGGCATCTACGAATACGGATCGCGGGCGGGCGTGTGGCGCATCCTGCGCGAGTTTGAACAACGCGGCCTGCCGCTGACCGTGTTCGGCGTCGGCATGGCGCTGCAACGCCACCCTGAGCTGACCGCCGCCTTTGTCGAACTGGGCCACGAGATTGCGTGCCACGGCTGGCGCTGGATCCATTACCAGAATGTAGACGAAGCCACCGAGCGCGAACACATGCAGTTGGGCATGGCCGCGATTGAAAAGCTCACGGGCCAAAGGGCGCTGGGCTGGTACACCGGCCGCGACAGCCCCCGCACGCGCCGCCTGGTGGCCGACTACGGCGGCTTTGAATATGACAGCGACTACTACGGCGACGACCTGCCGTTCTGGATGCAGGTGCAAAAGACCGATGGCACGGTGGTGCCCCAGCTCATCGTGCCCTACACGCTGGACTGCAACGACATGCGCTTTGCACTGCCCCAAGGCTATTCGCATGCCGACCCGTTCTTCCAGTACCTGAAGGACACGTTTGATGTGCTGTATGCGGAGGGCGACCAGGCCGGCGCCAACCGCCCCGCCATGATGAGCATCGGCATGCACTGCCGCCTGCTGGGCCGGCCTGGCCGCATTACGGCCTTGCAGCGCTTCCTGGACCACATCGGCCAGCACCCCTACGTGTGGGTGGCCCGCCGCGTGGACATTGCGCGGCACTGGAAAGCCACCCACCCTTTCACACCCTGATCGCCATGGCACTGACCCTTTCCCAACTGAACCAGGCGACGCTGGAAGACGCCACGCAATGGCTGGCAGGCCTGTACGAGCATTCGCCGTGGATACCCGAAGCCGCACTTTCCCAGCGCCCCTTCACCAGCCTGGCCCAGCTCAAATATTCAATGGTTGGCGTGCTGAACGCCGCAGGCGTCGAGCCCCAGTTGGCGCTGATACGCGCCCACCCCGAGCTAGCTGGCAAAGCCATGGTCGACAAAAGCCTGACCGCCGAGTCCAGCAACGAGCAAAAGAAGGCCGGCCTGACCCACTGCACGCCGCAGGAGTTTGAAACCATCCAGCAACTCAACCGCGACTACAACGCCCGCTTCGGCTTCCCCTTCATCCTGGCGGTGCGCGGGCCGCGCGGCACGGGCCTGTCCAAGGCGGAAATCATCGCCACGTTTGAGCGCCGCCTGCAAGGCCACCCCGACTTCGAGCGCCAGGAGTGCATCCGCAACATCCACCGCATCGCCGAGATACGCCTGAACGACCTGTTTGGCTATACGCCCGCGCTGGGCAATACGGTGTGGGACTGGCAAGAGGCTTTGGCCCAGCACACCGACCCGGGCTATGCCGAACTGGGCCAGCTCACCGTCACCTACCTGACCGACGCCCACCGCGCCTGTGCAGAGCAGATCAGCCGGGACATGCGCCAGGCGGGCTGCGACACGGTGCAGATCGATGCGGTCGGCAATGTCGTCGGTTGTTATAAAAAAGATAGCGTATCAGGTCCATCCGACGAGGGCTACAGCCAGATTTTGCATAAGACACTGCTCACCGGCAGCCACTACGACACGGTGCGCAACGGCGGCAAGTACGACGGCCGCTTGGGCATTTACGTGCCGCTGGCCTGCGTGCAGATGCTGGCCCAGGCTGGCAAGCGCTTGCCGTTTGACCTGGAGATCGTCGCCTTTGCCGAAGAAGAAGGCCAGCGCTACAAGGCTACCTTCTTGGGCTCCGGCGCGCTGACGGGACACTTCAACCCGGCCTGGCTGGACCAGGCGGATGCGGACGACATCACGATGCGCGCCGCCATGCAGCGCGCCGGCCTGCGCGTGGACGACATCCCCGGCCTCAAACGCAATGCCGACGACTACCAGGGTTTTGTCGAAGTGCACATCGAACAAGGCCCGGTGTTGAACGAGCTGGATATTCCGCTGGGTATCGTCACGTCCATCAACGCCGGCGTGCGCTACCAGTGCGAGGTGACCGGCATGGCCAGCCATGCGGGCACCACGCCCATGGACCGCAGACGCGACGCAGCCGCGGCGGTGGCCGAGCTGATGCTGTTTGTCGAGCGCCGTGCCGGCGCGGATGGCGACTCGGTGGGCACGGTGGGTATGCTGCAGGTACCCAACGGCTCCATCAATGTGGTGCCGGGCCGCTGCCTGTTCTCCCTGGATCTGCGTGCGCCCAACAATGCGCAGCGCGACAAACTGGCGAACGATGTGCTGGCCGAGCTGGCCGCCATCAGCCAGCGCCGCGGCGTGCACCACAGCGTGGTCGAGGCGATGCGTGCCAGCGCCGCCCCCAGTGCGCCCACTTGGCAAACGCGGTGGGAAGACGCCGTGTCGGCGCTCGGTGTGCCACTGCACCGCATGCCCAGCGGCGCAGGCCATGACGCGATGAAACTGCACGAGATCATGCCCCAGGCCATGTTGTTCGTGCGCGGCCTGAACTCCGGCATCAGCCACAACCCGCTGGAATCCACCACGAACGACGACATGCAACTCGCGGTCGACGCCTTCGCCCATCTGCTAGGTGACCTGACCCAGACACCCGCCGACTAAAACGCACTACATGCCCCTTTCACACAAGACCCTTCCATGAACACCTACGATCAACTCGACGCCTGGATAGACGCCCACTTTGACGAACAAGTGCGCTTCTTGCAAGAGCTGATACGCGTGCCCACCGACACCCCCCCAGGCAACAATGCGCCCCACGCCGAGCGCGCTGCCGAGCTGCTGCGCGGCTTTGGCTTCGATGCCGAAAAACATGCCGTCCCCGAAGCAGAAGTGCGCGCCGCTGGCCTGGAAACCATCACCAACCTGGTCGTGCGCCGCAAATACGGAGCAGGCACCACCGTGCTGCTCAACGCCCACGGCGACGTGGTGCCACCGGGTGAGGGCTGGACCAAGAACCCCTATGGCGGTGACATTGAAGACGGCAAGATGTATGGCCGCGCCGCTGCCGTCAGCAAATGCGATTTTTCCACCTACACATTCGCCGTGCGCGCGCTGGAGGCGGTGGCCAAGCCCACGCAGGGCTGCGTGGAATTGCTGTTCACCTACGATGAAGAATTTGGCGGTGAAGTCGGCCCGGCCTGGCTACTCAAACACAACATCATCAAACCCGACCTGATGGTGGCAGCAGGATTCAGCTACCAGGTCATCACCGCGCACAACGGCTGCCTGCAGATGGAAGTGACCGTGCACGGCAAGATGGCGCATGCGGCGATTCCGGCATCCGGCGTCGATGCGCTGCAGGCGGCCAACCGCATCCTGACCGCGCTGTACGCACAGAACACGCTGTACCAAGCCATCACGTCCAAGGTCGAAGGCATTACCCACCCCTACCTGAACATCGGCACGATAGAAGGCGGCACCAACACCAATGTCGTGCCCGGGCGCGTCAGCTTCAAGCTGGACCGCCGCATGATCCCCGAGGAGAACCCGACGGAGGTGGAAGCCATACTGCGCCAGCTGATACAGGACACGGCCGCCACCCTGCCCGGCATCACGGTAGACATCAAACGCATTCTTCTCGCACGGGCCTTGCAACCGCTACCGGGCAACAAGCCGCTGGTAGACGCTATCCAGAAACATGGCGCGCAAGTATTTGGCGAGCCCATTCCTGCTTTGGGCACACCGCTGTACACCGATGTGCGCCTGTTCTGCGAGGCCGGCATCCCCGGCGTGATCTACGGCGCTGGCCCGCGCACCGTGCTGGAGTCGCATGCCAAGCGCGCGGACGAGCGACTGGACCTGGAAGACCTGCGCCGCGCCACCAAGGTCATGGCGCGCACGCTCATCGATTTGTTAACTTAAACATGGCATGGCACGCCCAGCTCTCGCTGGACTACACCCTGGAAGCCGGCCGCACCGTGGCCCGGCACATCCACAGCGGCCCCTTGCGCGTCCTGCAAAGCCTGTACCCGGAGGGCGACGGCATCTGCCACAACGTGCTGGTGCACCCGCCGGGTGGCCTCGTGGGTGGCGACACGCTGGACATCCGCGTGCATGCCCAGGCCGGCAGCCATGCGCTGATCACAACGCCCGGCGCCAGCCGCTTCTACCGATCCGACGGACAAACCGCATTGCAAAAGACGCGCTTGCGCGTGGAAGCCGATGCGCGACTGGAATGGCTGCCGATGGAGGCCATTTGTTACAGCGCCTGCCTGGCCGAGAACCGCCTGACCATTGAGCTTGCACCGGGTGCGGAGCTGATGGGTTGGGACGTGACCGCCTTGGGCCTGCCCCTGGCCAATCTGCCTTTTGAATCCGGCCACTTGCGCCAACACATCGAGGTACCAGGCATCTGGCTGGAACGCGGCACCATTGCCGCCAGCGACACGCGGCTGTTGGACAGCCCCGCAGGTCTGGCAGGGTACAAATGCCTGGCCTCCTTTTTCTTCGTCGCCGGCCAGCCCTTGACCCGCGAGCGGCGTGAGCGCGCTTTGGACAGCGCACGCTCGGTCATCGCCCAACACGCGCTGGCCAGCACGGCCGGTGCTACCAGCCCGCACCCGCAGGTGCTGTTGGTCCGTGTGCTGGCGCCGGTGGTAGAGCCCGCTATGGGGCTGTTGCGGGCTTTGCGCAACACCTGGCGCCAGGAGCTATGGGGGAAATCGCCTTCTAGCCCTCGTATTTGGTCGATGTAGTGCTATCATTTTGATAACAATGCAGCCGGGGCTCCATGTCCCATGTGCAAGCGGCAATGTTTTGGAGCACACTGTGCCAATCTGATGGCCATTCTGGAAGACGATTTTTCGGCTTGCTCCGCCCTGGTGGTGGACGGTAATCCGACGTCCCGCTCGATTCTGGTTTCGCAGTTGCGCGACTTCGGCGTTGGCACCGTGGTGCAAGCCGCCCGGGCCGCCGATGCGCGCCGCCAGCTTGAATTCCGCGCCTTTGATTTTGTGCTGTGCGAACTGCATTTCGCCAACGAAACCAGCTCCGGGCAGGACCTGCTGGACGACCTGCGGCGCAACCAGCTACTGCCCTTCTCCACCATTTTCATCATGATCACCGGCGAGGCCACCTATGCCAAGGTGGCCGAGGCCGCCGAATCAGCCTTGGATGGCTACTTGCTGAAGCCGCACAAGGCCGTCCACCTGGGTGAGCGCCTGCGCCAGGCGCGGGTGCGCAAGCTTTCGCTGCAAAGCATCTTTACCGCCATCGAAAAAGAAGACTTTGAAGAAGCGTCGCGCCTGTGCATGGAGCGGTTTGAAACCAAGGGCAAGTTCTGGCTGTATGCAGCCCGGGTCGGCGCCGAGTTGCTGCTGCGCGTGGGGCGCCCGGGCGAGGCGCAAAAGCTTTACCAGGCGGTGGTAGCGGCCAAAACTCTGCCCTGGGCCAAGCTAGGCGTCGCACGCGCGCAACTGGATGCCGGCCAGGTCACCCAGGCCACCAGCACGCTGGAAAACCTGATCAGCGCCGACCCCAATTACGGGGACGCTTACGACGTCATGGGCCGCGCCCAGTTTGAGCTGGGCAAGTTCGACAAGGCACTGGAGACCTACAAAATGGCCTCCACATTGACACCAGCCTCCATCACCCGGTTGCAGAATCTGGCGATGATGACCTACTACTCCGGCGACCATGTGGAGGCCGAAAAACTACTGGACCGCACGGCCCGCATGGGGCTGGAATCAAAAATGTTTGACTGCCAAAGCCTGGTGCTGCTGGCTTTTGCACGACTGGAGAATGGCGACCGCAAGGGTTTGCAACGCTGCCATGACGACTTCAACAGGGTGATAGAGCGCAACCCCGACAGCGCCCGTATCAAACGTCTGGCCGATATTGTGGTGGCACTGAATTTGATCCAGCAACACCAGTTTGCGCAATCGGTAGAAGCGGTGCGTGGCCTGGCCAAGACGGTCAGCAACAGCGAGTTTGATTTTGAGTCCGCCAGCAATGTATTGGCATTGATTTCTCAGTTGGCCAACAAAGCCATTCAACTCGACGAGGTGGCGTCCATGGTTGACACCATTGGCCTGCGCTTTTGCAGCAACCGTTCACAAACCGAGCTACTGGCCGCCAGCGCCAGCGCGCATCCACCATTTGCCGAACGCATGCGCGCCAGCCAGACCAAGGTACTCGAAATGGCTGAAACGGCCATGTCCTTGAGCATGTCGGGCAACCCCACAGCCGCCGTCAAAAACCTCATCCTGCATGGCCGCGACACCTTGAATGCACGCCTGATCGACAACGCGCACCAAGTGCTGCTGAAACACGGCAGCAAGATCACCAATGCGCAAGAGTTGACGGCCAACCTGCAAGAGCTGCGGTCCAAGTACGGGCTGCAAAATGTCAAGGCATCGCTGGGCGAACAAAAGCGCCAGGCGGGTGGCCTCGTGCTGCGAACCGGCGCTGCCGGGCCCCATAAAGGGGTCGATAAAGGCGCCGAAAAATCTGTGGCGCCACCCACCCAGGTCAGCTAGATCGCGACCAGTTTGCGTACACCGCTGGCTTCCATGTCCTTGCCCAGCCCACTGGCCACCACCGCGCCGCGCTCCATCACCACATAGCGGTCGGCCAGTTCCTGCGCAAAGTCGTAGTACTGCTCCACCAGCAGAATCGCCATGTCACCCCGGTCGGCCAGCATACGGATGACGCGACCAATGTCCTTGATGATGCTGGGCTGGATGCCTTCGGTGGGTTCGTCAAGTATCAACACGCGCGGCTTGGCGGCCAGCGCACGGGCAATGGC
Source organism: Rhodoferax sp. (assembly GCF_025356155.1). Lineage (GTDB taxonomy): Bacteria > Pseudomonadota > Gammaproteobacteria > Burkholderiales > Burkholderiaceae_C > Allorhodoferax. The sequence continues at coordinate 31,443 of NZ_JANXUQ010000198.1, forward strand.
CAACTGCTGCTGTTGCCCGCCCGACAAATCACCACCCCTGCGACCCAGCATCTGCTTCAAGACGGGGAACAGTGCATACAGTTCAGGCGGTATCGGCGTGCTGGCGCTTTTGTAGGCCAAGCCCATCAGCAGGTTCTCCTCCACCGTCAGGCGGCCAAATATTTCCCGGCCCTGGGGCACAAAACCGATACCTGCGCGGGCGCGTTCGTAGGGCGTGGCCTTCTGGATGGCCTTGCCGTCCAGTTCGATGGAGCCTGTTTTTATCGGAACCAAGCCCATTAGTGATTTGAGGAGTGTGGTTTTGCCTACGCCGTTGCGGCCTAGGATGACGGTCACCTTGCCCAACTCGGCTTCGATGCTGACGTCGCGCAGGATATGGGAGCCGCCGTAGTATTGGTTGATGTTTTTGACGTTTAGCATGTGTTTTTATGCTTCCTGCGTGCCGGGGGTTGCCCGGCGGCAACTCACTTTCTTTTGGCCCGCCAAAAGAAAGTAAGCAAAGAAAAGGCGAGCCGAATGCGTCGACCCTGCGCTGCGCTTCGGGCACGCTGCGTTGCTCGGTCTGGTCGGGGTCTCGCTCGAACTCGCCTTCGGCTCAAACAATCGCGAGCCCTGATCCGCCCAGCCCTGCGCTACTCGCCGACGCACAACGGCATGCGGCGCGGAGTGGCTCGCCCGGCTTTGCCGGGCATTGCCACTCCCAGAAGTGATTGCGCTGCGGCAAGGCAATGTGGAGCAAAGCGCCACGAGCCCTGCCTTTTGCCCCCATCCCCTTCTGTTTGCGCCGAGGAGCGCAGGGGCAGACGGATCAGGACGGGCGATTGTTTGAGCCGCAGGCGAGTTCGAGCCCGGCCCCGGCTGGTCCGAGCACCGCAGGTTGCCCGCAGCGCAGCGGAGGGACGCAAACAGTGGGGTCGTCTTTTCTTTGCTTACTTTCTTTTGGCGAGCCAAAAGAAAGTAAGTTGCCGCCGGGCAACCCCCGGCACGCCTCGTACCAAAAAAACTAGCGCCCAAGATACACCTCAATCACCCGATCATCGCTTTGCACCTGGTCCAACGTCCCCTGCGCAAGTACAGAACCATCACACAGCACCGTCACGATATCGCTGATGGTGCGGATAAAACTCATGTCATGCTCCACCACCATCAGCGAATGTTTCCCCCTGAGCGTTAAAAACAGCTCTGCCGTGCGGGCCGTTTCTTCATCGGTCATGCCGGCCACCGGCTCA
>NZ_JANXUQ010000207.1 GCF_025356155.1 Rhodoferax sp.
CTCCAGAACCGTTGGCCCCGCCCGCTGTGCGGGCTCCTCCTTTACCTGCGCAGAACGCTCTGCCGCCCAGACTCCTAGCGCCCATGACGGTAGACCAGGCGCTGCGCCACGCACAAGTACTGGGCCTGGACCGGCTGGACGTCCAGTTGCTGGTGCTGCATGCGCTGGGGCGCGCTGCCCATGACCGCGCCTGGCTGCTGGCGCACGACACCGACCCCCTGCCCGCCGCGGCCCAGGTGACTCTGGAGCAAGCAACCCTGCGCCGCACCGCCGGCGAACCCCTGGCCTACATCACCGGCCACAAGGAATTTTTTGGCCTGGACCTTGAGGTGGACGCCCGTGTACTGGTGCCGCGGCCGGATACCGAGACGCTGGTCGAGTGGACGCTGGAACTGCTGCCCGCCGCGCCAGTTGCGCCCACCGCAAGCGAACTGCAAACCGCATCCAAAGCCACGGCTGGAAACGGCACCACGGTGCAGATACCTCAGCCCAGCATTCCCTCCCTGACAGTCCTGGACCTGGGCACGGGCAGCGGCGCCATTGCGCTGGCGCTGAAGCACAGCCGCCCCGATCTTGACGTGACTGCCATCGATTTCAGCACCGACGCCCTGGCCGTCGCCCAGGCAAACGCCGAGCGCTTGCAGTTGAACGTGCAGTTTGTCCAAGGCAATTGGCTGGACGGCGTGCTGGGTCGCTTTGACGTCATCGCCTCCAACCCGCCCTACATCGCCAGCGCCGACCACCACCTCGCCGCGTTGAAACACGAGCCCTTACAGGCTTTGGCCAGTGGCGCCGACGGCTTGGACGACATCCGCGCCATCATCCGCCAGGCGCCTGCGCATTTGCTGCCCGGCGGCTGGCTGTTGCTGGAGCACGGCTATGACCAAGCCGCCGCGGTACGGGCGCTGCTGGCAGATGCGGGCCTGCAAGACGCGCAGTCGCGCCACGATCTGGCCGACATAGAGCGCTGCAGCGGTGCCAGACTGCCAGAACCTTGATTCCCGACATTCAGTTTTTGTAATTTAGCCCACTAGCCCTCGTAGAATCTACGTCAGTAGCTAGCAAATCCATAGCAACCCTTTCTAAGCCCACCGCCATGAATGCCCACAGCGCACACTGGTTCATCCTGGTCATCATCAACATACCGGTCTATCTCGCGATAGGCAAGATGATCTTCAAAGACTGGGGCAGTTTTCTGGAGTCCGTGCGCCTGTGGTTCACTGCCGACTGGTGGTATTCGCTGGAAAAGCAGTGGCGGGAAGACCGCAAGGGCACTAGCGAGTTGCCGCTGTTCATCCTGTTGTGCGTATTGCTGATCGTGGGCGAACACCTGATGTTTGGCAAAAGCACATTGGTCAAACCAGCCGCACAGGTGGCGGGCTTGCTGTAATCCAAGCGCGGCTCGCGCCCAAAGGCCCGCCCGCTGCAACGGCATTTCCGCGTCCCAGCGCTGCCGCAGTGGGTCTGGGATAATTGACCATTATTTTTGGAGTTATTGCCATGAGCGACACACAACAACGCATAGACGAGCTGGTCAAAAACAATGAAGTTCTGCTGTTCATGAAGGGCAATGCCAGCTTTCCTCAGTGCGGCTTCTCGGGCCGCGCCATCCAGATCCTGAAGGCCTGCGGCGTGGATCCCAAGTCCGTCAAGACGGTGAACGTGCTGGAAGACGACGAAATCCGCACCGGTATCAAGGACTACAGCAATTGGCCGACGATTCCCCAGCTGTATGTCAAGGGTGAGTTCATTGGTGGGTCGGACATCATGATGGAGATGTACGAAAACGGTGAATTGCAACAGGCTTTGGGGTCTACGCCGGCCTGAGTTTTTCATTCGCGTCGTTGGAAAAACACGGCGCTCGCCCGCAGCGGGCACTGGGTGGGCATTCTGCTCCGTGTCCCCCGCCCTACGGGCTCCTCCTTTACCTGCGCAGAACACCCGCCCAGTGCCCGCTGCTGGAGGTTTAGGTAAGTCTCAGCGTCGGACCGATTGAAGTACATACGTCCATCATCAAAGGGCAGTTGGCGAAAGTGGGGGCCGTTTCGTAAGCGCCGCGACACGCAGCAAAACGTGCAGCCCAACTGATCCCCCCACAAAGAAGCGGCACCCTGAATTAGCGCCCCATTAGCTGGGAACAAACTCCCACAACCGCTTGTTGGCAAACACCGCATCTGGATACTGCGGCTTGCCCCGCGACCCGTTGTACCGCCCCAGCGCCAAAAACACATCGCCCTTCTCCCGGTCCAGGTAATGCCGCAAGATCACACAGCCAAAGCGCAAATTGGTCTGCATATGGAAAAGCTTGCCAGCATCGCCATCCCCCAACGCACGGGTCCAGAACGGCATCACCTGCATATAGCCCCGCGCACCGACCACCGACACGGCGTACTTGCGGAAATTGCTCTCCACCTGGATTAGGCCCAGCACCAAGGCCACATCCAGCCCCGCACGCTTGCTCTCGTACCAAGCGGTTTGCAGAAACTCCTTGCGGGTTTCAAGATCGGTTTTCTTCTTCTTGAGCCGCTCGCTCATCGCGCCCAGCCAGCGCAGGTAGTGCAGCCGCGCCTCGGTGCTGCTGAACTCGGGGACTGGGGGCGCTGCATTGCGCACCGCGCTGCTCAGCGCCGAGCGCACCGAATCCATCAGCGGTTCTTCAATCTGGCCACCGGCCCAGGCTTGCTCCTGGATCGATAGCATCCCAAGCCCTACCAACGAGGGCAAGAGGAGTGTTCGCCGTGAGACGGAGGTGTGCAGCAACGTGCTGGGAGCGGCCCCCTTCATGCGGCCAGTTTGGCGCGGACCAGCGCCGCGATGTCGCCGACCGCCACCTTGGTGGCGGTGTCGTCACGGCGGTGTTGGTATTCGACCACGCCTTCTTTCAGCGTGCGGTCGCCAATGGTGACGCGGTGCGGCACGCCGATCAGCTCCCAGTCGGCAAACATGGCGCCGGGGCGCTCGTTGCGGTCGTCCAAGATGACGTCCACACCGGCGGCCAGCAGGTCGGCGTACAGCGCGTCGGCTGCTGCCTTGACTTCGGGAAAGCGGTCCGGGCTGATGGGGCATAGCACCACAGTAAAGGGGGCCAGCGCGTCGGGCCAAATGATGCCTTTGTCGTCGTGGTTTTGCTCCACGGCCGCGGCGGGCAGGCGCGTAATGCCGATGCCGTAGCAACCCATTTCCATGAACTGGGGCTTGCCGTTCACATCGAGGAAGGTCGCATTCATGGCCTTGCTGTACTTGGTGCCCAGCACGAATACATGGCCCACTTCAATGCCGCGCTCGATGTTCAGCACGCCCTTGCCGTCTGGCGACAGGTCGCCGGCCTTTACGTTGCGCAGGTCGGCCACCAAGGTAGGCTCGGGCAGATCGCGGCCCCAGTTGACGCCGGTGGTGTGGAAGTCTTCGGCATTGGCACCACAGATCCAGTCGGCCATGACGGCCACTTCGCGGTCCACGGCCAGCTTGACCGGTTTTTGCAGGCCGATAGGGCCCAGGTAGCCAGGTTTGCAGCCGAAGTGCTCTTCAATCTCGGGCAGCGTCGCAAAGCGGAAGTCTGCCAAGCCCGGCACCTTGCCGACCTTGACCTCGTTCATGTCGTGGTCGCCGCGCAACAGCAGCAGCCAGACCTGGGTCTTGACGACGTTGCCCTTGTCGTCTTTGGCATCGGTGGCCAGCACCAAGGATTTGACGGTGGATTGCAGCGCAACGCCCAGCAGTTCGGCCACATCTTCACAGGTGCTCTTACCCGGAGTGGCCACTTTCGTCATCGCCTGGGTTGCTGCGCCCCTTGGGCCAGCGGGCGCCAGCGCCTCGGCTTTTTCCATATTCGCTGCGTAGCTGCTGTCCGGGCAGTAGACGATGGCGTCTTCACCGGTGTCGGCAATCACCTGGAATTCTTCGCTCAGGTCGCCGCCGATGGCGCCGCTGTCCGCCGCCACCGCACGGTAGCGCAGACCAAAGCGGTCAAAAATCTTGCGGTAGGCCCCGCTCATGGTGTCGTAGCTCTTCTTGGCGGCGTCCAGATCGCGGTCGAAGCTGTAGGCATCCTTCATCGTGAACTCGCGTCCGCGCATCAGGCCAAAACGGGGGCGGCGCTCGTCGCGGAATTTGGTCTGGATCTGATAAAAGTTCTTGGGCAGTTGTTTGTAGCTCCTGATTTCCTGGCGTGCAATGTCAGTGATCACTTCTTCGCTGGTCGGCTGCACGACAAAATCGCGGTCATGGCGGTCCTTGATGCGCAGCAGCTCGGGGCCATTGGTCGTGAAACGGCCGGTTTCTTGCCACAGCTCAGCCGGCTGGATGACGGGCATGCTCAGCTCGACGGAGCCGGCGCGGTTCATTTCTTCCCGAACAATGGCCTCCACCTTTCGGATCACGCGCAAACCCATGGGCATATAGGTGTAAATGCCGGCGCCCAGCTTTTTGATCATCCCGGCACGCATCATCAGCTTGTGGCTCGCAACTTCGGCGTCGGCAGGCGCTTCTTTGAGGGTGGAAATGAAAAATTGGGATGCTTTCATGGGGTGCTCGCAGAACTACAGTGGCCTTCGCCCCTTGATACACAGCGCTTGCTGTGCATAATGAACGAAGTTTAAAAATTGGGGTTTGATTATGCTCGACCGGGACGGCTTTCGGCCCAACGTCGGCATCGTCCTGCTCAACCAGAAAAATCAGGTATTTTGGGGCAAACGCATACGAACCCATTCGTGGCAGTTTCCGCAGGGTGGCATTGACCGGGGCGAAACCCCCGAGCAGGCCATGATCCGGGAATTGCACGAGGAAGTGGGGCTCCACCCGGAGCACGTGAGCATAGTTGCACGTACACGAGACTGGTTGCGCTACGAGGTGCCGGACCGCTACATCCGCCGCGACGCGCGCGGCCACTATAAAGGCCAGAAACAAATCTGGTTTTTACTCAAACTACTGGGGCATGACTGGGATTTGAACCTGCGTGCCACGGACCACCCCGAGTTCGACGCCTGGCGTTGGAACGATTATTGGGTTCCGCTGGATGCGGTCGTCGAGTTCAAACGGGGAGTTTATGAAACCGCCCTGACCGAGCTCGCCCGCTATTTGCCCCGCACCGAACCGCGCAACCGCTATTTGCGCCAAGGGCACCGATCCCACGAGCCCGGGGACGGCATGGACCAGCAACCGCCGCACCACGGCGCAACATTTGAGCCAGCCCCGGGTACCACGACGACCGATACGGACCCCCACCACGGAAACAAGCATGGGATTTAGACATATTGCAGAGCTCTGCCTAGCCTTGGCGGTGACAACCGCCTGGAGCCAAACCCCTGTCGAAGCGCCGGAATGGGCTGAAGGGAACACACCACCGCCGCCCTCGTATTCCAAAGACAAGCTGATCCCGATCGAGATGCCGTCTTACGTTACGCTACGGGTCGGCATAGACCCCGAAACACTCAACGTCGGCGCAACCGACGGCGTGGTGCGTTATGTGGTGGTGATGCGCAATGCGTCCGGGTCCACCAATGCATCGTACGAAGGCATTTTGTGCACCAAAGGAGAGGTCAAAACCTATGCAAGGGCTGACGCCAATGGCAAGTGGACGACGGTGCCAAACTCTGAATGGACGCCGATGACCGACAACCTGCCATCCCGACATGCCTATGCGATTGCGAAACAGGGTGGTTGTGATGGGCGGACTTCTGACAAGCGCGAGGACACGATTCGCGCATTGAAACGGCTGAAGAAGGCGTTCGACTAAGCGGGCCAGCTAGCCACAGGGCGCGGTACAGAACAGGCCGGGTTAGCGGGTTAGCACCAGGTTGTCCCGGTGCAGCATCTCGGGTTCTGCCGCGTAGCCCAACAACTTTTCGATATCAGCCGAAGGCTTGCGACACAACAGGCGGGCTTCGGAGCTGGAGTAGTTGGCCAGTCCGCGGGCAAACTCCGCTCCAGTCGTGTCGCGCACAGCGATCACGTCCCCCCGCGAAAAATCGCCTTCCACCTCCACCATGCCGATGGGCAGCAGGCTCTTGCCTTCAGCGCGCAATTTGATAGCAGCGCCATCGTCCACAACCACAGCACCACGCATTTGCAGGTGATCGGCCATCCACTGCTTGCGGGCCTGTTGTTTTTGCGTTTGGGCGACCAGCAGCGTGCCAATGGCTTCGCCTTGGGTCAACCGAATCAGCGCATCGGGCTCGCGGCCCCAGGCAATCACCGTGGACGCGCCTGAACCCGCTGCGCGTTTGGCGGCCAGTATCTTGGTGATCATGCCTCCACGCCCCAGGCTGGACCCAGCGCCACCCGCCATGGCTTCCAACGCCGCATCGCCAGCCCTTGCTTCATGCACGAACTCCGCGCCCGGGTCCTTACGGGGATCGGCCGTGAACAGGCCTTTTTGGTCGGTCAAAATGACCAATGCATCGGCCTCGACCAGGTTGGCCACCAGCGCACCCAGCGTGTCGTTGTCGCCAAACTTGATTTCGTCATTGACGACGGTATCGTTCTCGTTGATGACCGGCACCACGCCCAGCTTGAGCAGCGTCAGCAGCGTAGAGCGGGCATTCAGGTAACGCTCGCGGTCGGCCAAGTCGGCGTGGGTCAGCAGCACCTGGGCGCTACCCAGGCCGTTGAGCTTGAGCTTGGTCTCGTACATCTGGGCCAAACCCATCTGCCCGACGGCGGCGGCGGCTTGCAGCTCCTGGATGGCCTTGGGGCGCACCGACCAACCCAGGCGTTTCATGCCTTCGGCAATGGCGCCGCTGGAGACCATGATGACCTCACGCCCGTCGCGCATCAGGTGGGCCATCTGGCGGCACCATTCGCCGATGGCGACTTCGTCCAAACCCTGGCCATCATTGGTCACCAGGCTGGAGCCTACTTTGACCACCACACGTTTGGCGTCACGCAACACTGTAGAACTAGACATGTTTAGCATTTAGGGCTGTAGCCCTCGTCAGTATTGCGTAGGTAGCTACTATTTTGATAGTGAGTGGTTTAAGCGTCCGGGGTATTCACAAAGCGCGGGTCGATGACCTCGGGCGTTTGTTCCGCCAGTTGTTGCGCCTTGACGTGTTTGTAGATTTCCTTAACCAGGGGCTCACAGCCTTCACGTGTCAGAGCGGAAATTTCAAACACCGGGCCTTTGAACTTGAAGCGCTTCACAAAGTCCTTGATTAGGGCCGCACGTTCGTCGTTATCGACCATGTCGAGCTTGTTCAGCACCAGCCAACGTGGCTTCTTGTACAGATCCGTGTCGTATTTCTTCAGCTCGTTGACGATGGCCTTGGCTTGCGCCACAACGTCCACGCCTTCGTCGAACGGGGCCATGTCCACAATGTGCAGCAGCAGGCGTGTGCGGGTCAGGTGGCGCAGGAACAGATGCCCCAGGCCAGCGCCCTCGGAGGCGCCTTCGATCAAACCGGGCAAGTCGGCCACGACAAAGCTCTGCTCGGGGCCGACGCGTACCACACCCAGATTGGGGTGCAAGGTGGTGAACGGGTAGTCGGCAATACGCGGACGCGCGTTGGACACTGCCGTGATGAAGGTGGATTTGCCAGCATTGGGCATGCCCAACAGGCCGACATCGGCCAATACCTTCAATTCGAGCTTGAGATTCTTCTTTTCACCGGGCCAGCCGGGCGTCTTCTGGCGTGGCGCACGGTTGATGGCGCTCTTGAAACGCATGTTGCCAAAGCCGCCGTCACCGCCCTTGGCGATGGTGATAACCTCGCCCGGGTTCAGCATCTCGAACAGCACTTCGCCGGTTTCGGCGTCGGTGATGATGGTGCCGACCGGCATTTTGAGCGTGATGTCGTCGCCCGCGGCGCCGAACATGTCGGAGCCCATGCCGTGTTCGCCGCGCTTGGCGTCGTGTCGGCGCGAGAAGCGGAAGTCGACCAGGGTGTTGAGGTTGGGGTCCGCTACCGCGAACACGTGGCCACCACGGCCACCGTCGCCGCCATTGGGGCCTTCGACATCACCGGGCTCGACATCGAGGAATCGGGGATGGTCTGGGCCGATGGCGACGCCGACCGCGCGGCGTGGCCGGTGCCGGGGAGCCTCGCCCGCGCCTTGTGGCAGGGG
>NZ_JANXUQ010000208.1 GCF_025356155.1 Rhodoferax sp.
GGGGGCCGGAAGTTAAGAAGTTCGGAAGTTAAGGAAGTTCGGAAATCCAAAACCTAACGCGAAACCAACTCCCGAACCGCAGCCAGTTGCCGCCGAGACACAGCCAGCAACTCATCCACCCCATTCAGCCGAACAGCCCACCCCTCACCTTCCTCCGCATCAAAATGCTTCTCCAACGCCCGCACCGCACGCCGCGCAATCAGTGCATTACGGTGAATACGCACAAAGTCAGCCCGGTGTTTTTCTTCCAATTCATTCAACGATCCATCCAGGATGTAGCTGCGGCTGGCCGTGCGCACGGTCACGTATTTCAGCTCAGCCTTGAAATACAAAATATGCTGCACCGGTATGCGCTCGGTACGGCCACGCTCCTGGATGATCAGCACATCCTCTTGAGCGATATTGGCCTCTAGCCCTCGTCGGGACTGCATGAGGCGCTCCACTTTTTGTAGCGCCAGCTGCAAACGCTCCAGTCGCACAGGCTTGGTCAGATAGTCCACCGCCTCCAGATCAAAGGCTTCCACAGCGTGCTCGGTGTGTGCCGTCACGAAGATCAGCGCGGGGGCCAGCGGCAGCGATTGCAGCGAACGCGCCAGCGTCAGCCCGTCGGCACCGGGCATGTGGATGTCGATCAGTGCCACATCCACCGCCTGGTGTTGCAGCATCTCCATGGCCTGAACGGCGTTGGCGGCCTCGCCCACACAGTGCACGGACGGCGCCTTGCAGTCCGACAGCAGCGTACGCATGCGGGCACGCGCCAGACTTTCATCGTCGACCACCAAGGCGCGCAGAACACTGCCCGTCATATCCATACCACTCATAGCGGCACCTCGATACGCACCTGGTAAACGCCGTCGTTCAGCCCGCTACGGAACTGGCCCTGCACATCGTGCAGCAAGTCCAGCCGTTCGCGCACATTGCGCAGCGCCAGGCCATGGCCCCGCTCACCCTGGCCGTTTGGCACGGTATTGGTTACTTTGATCACCACGATGGAACCCCTGCGTTGTGTGGATATGCGCACCTCGGCACCCTGCGCACTGGGCTCTACACCATGGCGTACCGCATTCTCCACCAAAGGTTGTAGCAACAGGGGCGGCAGCTTGGCATCGTCCGCAGCCGGGTCCACAGCCCATTGAACGCGCAGGCGCTCGCCAAAACGCACCTGCTCGATCGCCAGGTAGCGCTGCGCCAACTCGATCTCCTGGGCCAGGCGCACCGGCTCACCGGAATCCTTCAGGGCTTCGCGGAACAGGTCACTCAAGTCTTCCAGTAGCGCCTCGGCCTTGGCCGGTTCGGCCCGCACCAGGGCGATGGCGCTGTTGAGCGTATTGAACAAAAAATGGGGACGTATGCGGGATTGCAGCTCCGCCAGCCGGGCAGATGTATCCGCTGGCATACGGCTTTTGCTGCGCATCACCAAAGCCGCTACCAGAATGCCAGACAGCAACAAGCCGCAGACGGCGCTGGCCACCCAGGGCACTCCTGCCAATAATAATCCAGACCAGGCCAGCATGGCGCAACCGTATAGCCCGGCTATCCCACCCATGGCCACCATTAGCGTGTATTGCAACTCCGGTATGAGACGTGTAATTAGTTTCTTGAGAAGACAGGCCAACAGCAGCCAGGCCAAGGTCGCCGGCAGTGCACCGCCCGTCACCATGGCCAGACGAATGACCCAATCCACAGCGTCATTCGCAGGAAAGGCCGCTCCAACGCCGACACACAACTCCACAAACAACACGGCCCGCAGCACTACGCCGGTTTGACAAGCGTCGAACACCAACCCAGCTTCCACTGGCCTGGCGACGGCGGACCGACCGTCGGTCGACGGGGTCAATTCCTGGAACGCCGATAATATTTGAGTGTCTTTCATGAATCCGGATTTTGACTCCATTACCCGCCCAGCCCCCAATGTCTAAAAATCAACTCGATAAAAAATCTCAGGCGTGGTCCGCGCTGTTCTCCGAACCCATGAGCGATTTGGTCAAACGCTACACCTCCAGCGTGTTCTTTGACAAGCGCATGTGGCAAGCAGATATTGCGGGCAGCCTGGCCCACGCGGAGATGCTGGCAGCCCAGAGCATCATTAACACCGAAGACCACGCATCCATCCAGCGCGGCATGGCGCAGATCACCGCCGAGATTGAATCCGGCAACTTCGAATGGAAGCTGGATCTGGAAGATGTGCACCTGAACATTGAGGCCAGGTTGACCCAGTTGGTAGGCGACGCCGGCAAGCGCCTGCACACCGGGCGCTCCAGAAACGACCAAGTCGCCACCGACGTGCGCCTGTGGCTGCGCAGCGAGATTGACCTGATTGGTGACCTGCTCATAGACCTGCAAAAGTCATTGGTGGATGTGGCGGACAAGAATGTTGACGTCATCTTGCCTGGATTTACCCATCTGCAGGTGGCCCAACCCGTCAGCTTTGGCCACCACATGCTCGCCTATGTGGAAATGTTTAGCCGTGACGCAGAGCGCATGCTCGAAGTGCGCCGCCGCACGAACCGCCTGCCACTGGGCGCCGCCGCGCTGGCGGGCACCAGCTACCCGCTGGACCGCGAACGCGTGGCCCGCACGCTGGGCATGGTCGATGACAAGGGCAACCCCCAGGTCTGCCAGAACAGCCTGGATGCCGTCAGCGACCGCGACTTTGCGATTGAGTTCACCGCAGCCGCCACGCTATGCATGGTGCACATCAGCCGCATGAGCGAAGAGCTGATTTTGTGGATGAGCCAGAACTTCAGCTTCATCAAAATTGCCGACCGCTTCACAACCGGCAGCTCCATCATGCCGCAGAAGAAAAACCCCGACGTGCCCGAACTGGCACGCGGCAAGACCGGCCGCGTGGTCGGCCACCTGATGGGCCTGATCACGCTGATGAAGGGCCAGCCCCTGGCCTACAACAAGGACAACCAGGAAGACAAGGAGCCGCTGTTCGACACCGTGGACACGCTCAAGGACACGCTGCGCATCTTCAGCGAAATGATCGGTGGTCAACTGAACCCGGCCACTGGCGTCAAGGAAGGCGGCATTACCGTCAACGCCCCCGCCATGGAACAGGCCGCGCTAAAGGGTTATGCCACCGCCACCGACCTGGCCGACTATCTGGTCAAGAAGGGTTTACCTTTCCGCGATGCGCACGAGATCGTCGCCCACGCTGTCAAGGCCGCCACTTCACACACCTGCGACCTTTCCGAACTGCCCCTGACCGTGCTGCAGGAATTCAATCCGATGATTGAGAAGGACGTCTACGAGTGTCTGAGCCTGCGCGGTTCGCTCAATGCGCGCAACACGTTAGGCGGCACGGCGCCGGTGCAGGTGCATGCGCAGATTGCGCGGCACCGGGCGCGGCTAGAGTAAGCGTATAGCACCATACGCGTCACAGTATTTTCAAAATTGATAGCAAACTAGTCAATGTGCACGAGGGCTAGCAGGAATTTTCGTTGACTGTGATTGGCTACGACCCGTTGGGGGCTAGAGCTTATGGCATTGGCTCCCGCCGCATACTGTCAAAGACCCAGAAATCGGCGGGAGCCAATGCCATAAGCTCTGCAACTAGATTTGTTGATGGGTCAACGTCAGAATTGCAAGCCTGCAGTGGGGCGGAAGCGGCCGTTCAGGTCAGCGGTCCAATTGGATAGGTAAACAAAAAGTCGACGCTCCATACCCTCGTTAGGAGATATATGAAACGCATTGTTGCCCTGATGCTAATGTTTGTTAGTTCGTTCGCGCATGCCGATTGTCAGGATACCTGGCTTGAACATCACTCACCGAATTTGAAGCTGTCAGTCGATTACAGCGACGGTTGCTACCACGGCAAACTAATTCTCAATTACACCAAGCTTGTAAAAAACGGGCCAAAGTTGGAAGACCCAAACTTGCACTTAGATTCGATACCTTTTGATCGCGAGTGCCAGACGACACACAAGGACAAAAGCGGCGAAACAGTTGAGTTTAGCTGCCGTAAAGATGGAGTATCACCTCTATCCGGAGCGGCATATCGGTACAAAGAATTTAAGATCAAAATCCAGTGCTATGGCACCACAGAGCCAGATATTGAGCGTTCATTTATATGCATAAGTGGCTGTGGGCCTATAACACCGAAGAAACTACATATGCCCTGGGGTGAAGGGTGTGCATGACAAAGACCAATGGTTTCGTCATTGGCGTTTATTCCGCTTTAGTCCAGCTTCAGAGCGGAAGCACTACCCCGACTTTTGCGGACGGTGTCCCGTTAAAACTCGGCGGGTTATAGGCAAACAGACATGCGCCATTCCGCCCACAGGGGCCTTGGCCTAGAAATCCTCCACTTTGACGTGATACCGTTTCAGGATGTCTTGATAGGCACCCGATCTTTTAACGCTTTCCATGGCGACCGCGAAGCGGTTTGCCAGTTGCTCGTGGTTTTTCGCTTTTGAAAACACGAAGTAGTTGTTGATCGGTGGTGCATAGGGCTGCAAAAAAACAATTTTGTCGGCGACGTTCAGATTCTGTGCAACGTATCGCATCCGCGAAACGCTCCCTATGGCCAGATCAATGCGACCCGTGACGAGCTTCTTCAGCAATGCCTCTTCGTCTACCGCACCGTCGTCTTTTTGCAAAAACTTGGCCTGATCGAACTCTGCATAGTAGGCCCGGCCGCGGATGGCGCCAATGGTGTGGTCGCGCAAGGTTGGTAAATCGCCAGCGTAAGTAATTTTGCTCGCTTGTTCTTTGAGCGCGAAGAAACCATTGTGCGTACGCGACAGAAGATTTCCTTCGACAAAGATACCAAACTGTTCGCGTTCCGGCGTCTTGCCCATGTAGGTGATGGCGTCGGCCTCGCCGCGCTGCAACATGATCATGGCGCGTTTCCACGGATAGCTGCGAAAAGCCACGCTGACGCCCAACTTGTCGGCGGCCGCTTGAATCAAATCGATATGCACGCCGCGCACTTTCTCCCCCTCCACCATTTCGTTCGGCGGGAAAAAGCCGTCTGCATGGACGACCAAGAGTTGCTGTGCGCTACACATGCCGCAGGGGAGCAGCAGCGCGACGCAGCACAGCAACAGTGACAGGCAAAACGACGGTGGCTTGCACATTAGGCGGGACAGAACGCTCTCCTGGCAGCTTGGATACTGCAGTCTACGCAGAAAATGGCTAGTGAGCCGGGTCGCGCATCTCCAGACGGATCGCGTCGATCGCCGCCAACACCTCGGGTGACAAGGAGGTGCCAAAGGCCTGAATGTCTTCGTCCAGCTGCGCCAATGAAGTCACACCAATGATGGTGCTGGCGACCTGCCATTTGGTGTAGCAGAAGGCCAGTGCCAGTTGGGTGGGCGTGAGCCCGTTGGCTTGTGCCAGCGCGTTGTAACGCCGGGCTGCCGCCAACGACTGCGGTCGGCCCCAGCGCTGCTTGCGCACGGACTCAAAGAGGGCGATACGCGCGCCCTGCGGTGCGTTGGGGCCCTCCGTGCCACCCGCATCATATTTTCCAGTCAGCAACCCAAACGCCAGTGGCGAATACGCCAGCAGCGACACTCCCAACCGGTGCATGGTCTCGTCCAGGCCATTCTCCAGCCCGCGGCTGATCAGGTTGTAGACATTTTGCACGGTGGCTATGCGTGGCAAACCATGCTGCTCTGCCAGGTGCACCATTTCATGCACGCCATACGGCGTCTCGTTGGACAAGCCCACAGCGCGCACTTTGCCGGCTTTGACCAGTTGGCCCAGCGCCTCCAGTTGCGCATGCAGACTGGCTACCAAGTGGTCTTCTGCGGGCTTGTAATACAGCGCGCCAAACATCGGCACGGAGCGGTTGGGCCAGTGGATCTGGAACAGGTCGATCACATCCGTCTTGAGCCGCTGCAGGCTGCCGTCACAGGCGGCGATGATGTCCTCACCCGACGTGTCGCCCTTACCACCCCGCACCCACGGCATGCCGCGCGAAGGCCCGGCGACCTTGGTCGCAATCACCAATTTTTGGTGCAGGCCGGGGCGCGCCGCCAACCAGTTGCCAATGATTCTTTCGGTCGCGTTGAAGGTCTCCGCACGGGCCGGCACGGCATACATCTCGGCTGTGTCCAGGAAATTGATGCCGCGCTCCACGGCACGGTCCATGATTGCATGGGCCGTGGCCTCATCCACCTGTTCGCCAAAGGTCATGGTGCCCAGGCAAATGGGGGTGACGTGCAGGTCGCTGCTGCCGAGTTGAACGGTTTTCATGGTGCTGTGGAGTGCCCGGTTTGGATTTACTTGGGTGCGTGCGTGGTGCGCAGGTAGGGCAGTTTGATGTCGATGCTGCCGTATTTCTCGCGCGCCTGGTCGTCGTTGAGCGACAGCGCGACGATGACGTCCTGGCCCGTGGTCCAGTTGGCGGGGGTCGCCAGCGGCACATTGAAGGTCAGCTGCAGAGCGTCCAGCGCGCGCAACACTTCGGCAAAATTGCGACCGACCGACATGGGGTAGGTCATGGAGAGCTTGAGCTTTTTGTCCGGTCCGATGATGAACACCGAGCGCACGGTGGCAGTGTCCGCAGCGGTACGGCCATCGGGCAGATAGGCCTCGGCAGGCAGCATGTCAAACGCCTTGGACACCGCCAGGCCTTCATCCGCAATGATCGGAAAGCCCGCCTTGGCGCCCGCAAAACTCTCGATGTCGCCTTTCCACTTCTGGTGCGCAGCCACGCCATCCACCGACACACCAATCACCTTGGTGCCCCGCTTGGCCCACTCACCCGACAGTTGCGCTACGGCACCAAATTCGGTGGTGCAAACGGGAGTGAAGTCTTTGGGGTGGGAGAACAGGATGGCCCAGCCAGTGCCAATCCAGTCATGGAAGTTAATGGAGCCCTGGTCGGTCTCCGCTGTGAAGTTGGGAACGGGGTCGTTGATGCGCAAAGCCATGGGAATGCCCTCCTGTTGGGTGGTGATGTTGGGCTGCAAAGTTTGCCATAACTCTTGTGCAGTTGTGGATCGAATGGTCAGTGACCTTTAGCGATACCAGACGCTGGATTTTGTGGGCAAGTTGTCGAGGGGGGCTGCGACGGATTCGTGCTGCTCACAAGGGTGGCTTCTTCAGACACATTGCGGTCGGTTTAGGAACGCTAAAGCAGACACAAATTCAGCGCGTAGCGTTTCCGTCAGGCGTCCGCCTGACGGAATGGTTAGGCATATCAAAGCAGCACTACTTGATAGAACGCATTGCACCCCGGTGCCGGGCCGCAACAAAGAAGATGAAGGCAAGAAACAACACAAAGAAAACGCCCGGGGCGTTCCCTGACTTGCCATTGACAAAGGCTTCGTAAGTCAAGAACGCAGCAAAGGCTAATAACGCAAAGCCACTGACTCGAAAAGCGAAGGGCGACATAACGCCGCCGCCCTGACGAGCTCCTCTCCCGAAAAAGATTCGATATGCGATTGTTAGCCCGAAAAGACCAACGAGAAGCGCGACTGTTGCAGTTGCAGCAATTGCGAGTGTCGTTTCAGTTCTAACGATGCAAATCCCCACACCCCAGGTGCCAAGCGAAGCGAAGGGGAACGATACAACTGCAAGCGCGACACCTGCCAATCGCTGCGACAGCCTGGAAGTTGCTTGACCTTCCCACATATATGTAAGCCTAAAAGATATCTAACAATCAGTCTGATTGGTTGAAGGTACGCTATGTTGAGCGAAGACCGCTATCGCGCCAATGAAGAAAAGACTTCAGACGCGACCTGTATACGTGCTACTTCCTTTTTTTAACGAACAAAGGCAATGCAAATAAGACTGTGGCGGCGCTCAGGCAAATAAAACCCCACAACCCAAAGTGGGGCGATGGCGTCGGAACGAGTTGATAGTAGGTGTGTTCTGAAAGTCCGAATCGTATCGGATCGGGTCCAAGGAACCCAAACGTCAACTGCAAAGCGCCAAAAACAAATGCTAGCAATGCCACTGCGATTCGCAACCAGCGGAGAGGTCGGTAACTAACTAACATTTGCGGTGGCTTGATGTTCGAGGAAGACGCGTAAATTCGGCTTGCTGGGTACTTCGTCTAGATTCACGATTGTCGGTGCTCTTTGGAACTAACGGACTTCGACCACGTATGACAGCTTCCGCCCCACTGCAGAAGTACACCATACCCCATCCCGAACAACCAGCCATCTGAACCGCCACGCACGACACACCCGCAGCGTTTGAGGCAATGGCCCCCGCCGATTTGTGGGCATCTGACACCAT
>NZ_JANXUQ010000199.1 GCF_025356155.1 Rhodoferax sp.
GTCGCTCTGGGGCGTGGGTGGGGCGGATGTCGGGGGCGATTTTAAAGAGCGCAGCGTATGAGCCCCCGGCATCTGCCCCGCCCGCGCGCCGGAGTCCGCACCAACACCCTCCGAACCAACGGGAACAAACGACAGCAATGCATCCCGGCACTCAATATGGTCCAGCGGCTCCAGCACCGGGTTGGTCTTGAAGTCGTAGCCGTGCTCAATGCGCCATTGCAGCTCTCCAATCCATACCGTTACCCGCGCCAGCTCGGCGGCGTATTCGTTCAACTCAATGCCCAGCACGTTGTGCGGCCCCGTGACCAAGTCAGCCTGACGGTCTAGCCCCAGCACGGCGGCATCCAGATGGCTCTTGTGTTCAATGTCTTTCAAAGCCTTGAGCCCCAGGAACAGAAAGTTGCCACTGCCGCAGGCCGGGTCGAGCACGCGGTAGTCTTTCAGGGCCTCCAGCCACAATACAAATTTGGCCTGTGCCGCACGGTAGTTCTTGTCACCCTTCTTGGTACTTTTGGCCAGTAGCCCTCGTATTTCCTGGGCTACCAGCTCCCATTTTTGTAGCAATGGGCGGCTCAATACCGGCTCCACAATGCGCAGAATGGTGGCCGGGTCGGTGTAGTGCGCGCCCAATTGGCTGCGCTTGGATGGGTCCAGGCCGCGTTCAAACAGGGTGCCGAAGATCGACACATCAATGGCCGACCAGTTCAAAGCGGCGGCGTTGCGCAGCTCGGTCACCTCCATGATGGACAGCTCGGGCACGTTCACCTTTTTGAACAGACCGCCGTTGAACCACGGAATGTCGTCATTGCCATACAGGCCGCCATCGCGCATGACGGTGAACAGGTTGGTCAGGCCCTTGGTCAACTTGTCCGCGGTGAGATGCTTGTTGTTCACCAGCCCCTCAAACATGCGCCCGGGCAGCAAGCCCACGTCTTCGGCAAAGAAGCAAAAAAGGCATTGGGTCAGGAAGTGGGCCACCTCGTCCGCATCGTGCTTGCGCTTGCGCAGACCGTCGGCCAGTGTGGCAAAGCTTTTGGCAGCGGCCTCGGTGATATCGCGGCTCGTCTTCTTGGGGCGAAAGCTCTCGGGATCTGTCCATAAGCGGCGCAGCAGCGCCTGCTTTTCCGGCTGATCCAGCTCGGCCAGCAGCACGGTGTGCACCTCAGATGGGTGTCCGTTGAACTGGGTGTGGATGCGGGTGGTAAGGCGGTCGCACACCACCAGCAAGGGCGGATTGGAGAGCGCCAGACTGTAAGTCAGCAGTTGCTTGAGGGCAGCGTCCAGATTGCGGCCCGGGGCCTTGTTTTCCCACGCAAAGTGATCCCGGTAAAACACATCGGCATAACCGCGCGCCTCGCCCAGCACCAAAGTGTCTTGCTCAAAAATGTAGTTGCCCTCGCTGCCCGGCGTGGGTACGCCCACCAACTGACACAGATCGATGAAGTGCGGCTGTGCGCCCTGGCGCTCGTTCAGAGCATAGGCGGGGCCACCCGGGCCCCACTTGGAGATGAATTCTTGGGGAGTCATGGTGGGGAAGTTCAATAACCGCGAAACAGCATATCCAGCGCCAGCTCTATCGGCATGGCATTTGCCTTGGCGGAGCATGCGGCGTCGCGTAGCTCATGGGTGAAGAAGACGGCAATACCCAAAGGATGCACGCGCAGGGCCTCGCCGTTAACCATGATGGTTGGGTTGAATCGATCCGTTAGACCAGGGATAACACCTTCGTACACCAAAGGCACACACACACGCTCAGAAAATCGGTACAACAGATCGCTCTGAATCTCCAGTACAAACGGGAAATCTTTTCGGTCTTGCGCAATAGGGTTGGGATAGATGTCAAAGCGGGCCATCCATCAGCCTGCAGTCGGCTGTCGGCTGTCGGCTGTCGGCTGTCGCGCATTATGCGAGTCCTGCTCACGCCAGCGCCGAACGCGCTGCGAATAGGGCTCCCGCTGGGTGGCCCACGCGTTGTACTGGTCAATGTCGGCAGTATGGGTCTGAGCCCACTCCCTTGCAGACTGTTTTGGTGGCGGGGGAGTGGCGCCGTAGGAGGCAAGCGATTCCTGCGCCACATAGGTTGCCGCAGGCACGACCTTCATCGGCCGCATGACGATAGAACCGTCCGCTAGCGATTCGACCTCAAACAATAGACCCGCATACTTTTTACCCAGCGATATCTGGCCGCTGGCGCCTACTTCTTTCAGCATGATGGCTCCACGAAATATGTCATGCCATCATGCCGCATGAAAGGTGGCCACGTCAAGGCACCGCTGATTCAGAAAAGCGGGGTCGCTAATTACTGCGGCTTGCCAGTATCCGTTGGTACGGGCTCATTCCCAACAACATGGTATGTGCCACCCGCATTTCCCCAATTCAATTTTGCGTATCCATACTTATGAGTGTGTTTGTCGTAGGTGGCCTTGAGGCTTTCCAAATTCGCATTCAAAACCCTGTCCTTTTGCTGAACCAGCAACTCGAGTTCCGCAATTTTCCGGTTCAGCGCGTCGATTTGGCCAGCCATTTTCTGTTGATCGCTCATGATGGCGACGTTTGACGGGGATGCGTCCATCGTACGGGCGGGGCTTGCAAAACCTGTAGCTGGGCCCGCCAAAGGTGCTCCAGGAACGCCCGCCGCTGCCGCTATGCCCAAATAGGCATTTAGCGCAAGCGCCACAATCAATTTTGACTCCATACCAATGATTCCTTTTTCAGTTTGAGCTTCGTAGACCCCTTGCGGGGAGTTGCTTCGCGCACTTGAATGCGATGCGCCCCGGTGGGTCGATCGCTAGATGTAAAAGGTTCAACCGCTCTGGAAGCCAAAGTACACCGGCTGGGATGCTATCCATCTCAGCCTGTGCGCGCCCCACGCCGATCGCTTTGGGGGCCTACCAAATACCCAGAACAGGGAATATACAAAGCCGCCTGTTCGTGATTTGATACTCTGTGGTGTCGGGTTGGGTCCGGATGGATCGATGGAGTGTCAAGATATGGTGGCTCTTGCCGGACGAAGCGTCGCTGCAGGCGGCGGCATTGCACACGCTGAGCACTCCGGACAATATGCTCGACGGCGTGCTGACCATCGACCGGCGCGGCCATATCGAGTCTGTCAACAAGGCTGCTATCAAGCTTTTCGGCTACACCCCCGATGAACTGCTGGGCCGCAGCGTTGGCATGCTGCTGCCCAAGCCCTAGAGCGGCGACCACGACCAGCAGATGCAGCTGTTCAAACACACCGACTCCGACTACCTGGTCGGCACACCGCACGAAATCCTGGGCAAGCGCAAGGATGGCGGCCTTTTCCCGATCAGCCGGTCGGTCTCCAAGGTCGCACGCCCCGGCTGCCCCACCTTTGTCGGCGTCATACGCGACATCACAGAGCGCCCGCAGCAGGAGGCAGAAATCCAGCGACTGGCCTTTTACGACCAGTTGACCCAGTTACCAAACCGGCACTCGCTGCTGGACCGGTTGAAGCAGGCGCTTATGACGTCGGCCCGCTCCGGCCAGCGTGGCGCGCTGATGTTCCTGGACCTGGACCATTTCAAACTGCTGGGTGGCGACGAATTTGTCGTGCTGCTCGAAGGCCTGAGTGCAACCGCCTCCGAGGGGGCAGCCGACGCAGAATGCGTGGCTCATAAAGTACTGGACAAATCAACCGTGCCCGCCTACTGGCGTGCCGTACGCACATTGCGCGGCAGCGCCTGCGGATGGCTGGTGCGAAACGGGTTGATGTCCAGCCCGCCGCGGCGCGTGTAGCGCGCATACACCGTCAGCTTGGTGGGCTTGCAGCGGGTCCAGATGTCCATGAAGATGCGCTCGACGCACTGCTCGTGGAACTCGTTGTGGTTGCGAAAACTGATGATGTACTGCAGCAGCCCGCCCTGCGCGATCTGGTCACCGCTGTAACTGATCTGGACGCTGCCCCAGTCGGGCTGGCCGGTCACCAGGCAATTGCTTTTGAGCAGGTTGCTGACAAATACTTCCGACACCGGTTGTTCATCCGGCGTCACCGTCAACAGTTCGGGCGCGGGCGTGTACTGCGTGCATTCGATGTCCAGCCGGTCCAGGTTCAGGCCGTCCAACTCGTGCACCGGCTCGCGGTCAAACTGGTCGGCGGCCACTACGGTCACGCCGATGGTCGTCGGTGATTTAACCGGCTCGCCATCCGTGCGCCACACGGCTTCGGTGATGTCGGCCCGCAGGCGCGCCTTGACGGCATCCGCATCACCGAAGCGCGTGTTGTTGAAACTGTTGAGGTAGAGCTTGAACGACTTGCTCTCGACGATGTTCAGCGATTCGCAGGGGATCGTGAAATGCACCATCGCCACCTGCGGCTTGCCGCGCAGGTTCAACCAGCTCAGCTCGAACGCGGTCCACATATCGGCGCCAAAGAAAGGCGCCGCGCCGGTGATGCCAATTTCGGTGCGCTTGCCGGCACGCGGAATGGGGAACAGCAGCGACGCATCGTACTGGTCGATGTAGGCTGAGCTTGTACCCAGCTGCGATTGTTCAGGCGTATTGTCGATGGGGCTCATACTTTGGCGGCCTTGGTGACCAGGTAGGGCGCGGGTGGCTCGGCCGCCTGCAGGTGGGGGATCAGTTCGTCGAGCATCAGGGCCACGGGCTCTGGCGGCAGGTCGTGGCCCATGCCATCGAAGCCAACCAGGCGCGCGCCAGGAATGCGCGCGGCCGTGTCTTCGCCATTGGGAAACGGCACCAGCGGGTCGGTCCGACCATGCAGCACCAGCGTAGGGCTGGTGATGGTGGAAAGCTGCGCCGCGCGCGTGGTGTCGGAGACGATGGCCAGCATCTGGCGCAGCGTGCCCACGGGGTGAAAATTGCGCTCCACGCCGCGCAGGATGCGCTCGCGCATGTCAGGCTCGGGCACCGGATAGCCAGGGCTACCAATGGCCTTGAACAGCCGCACATAGTGGTCCACCACGGCTTCGGGTGCATCACTCGCGGGCCGCTTCAACAGCACGCGGGTCACCTCGGGCCGGGCCTGGGGCAAGCCCTTGGCACCGCTGCTGCTCATGATGCTGGTCAGGCTCAGCACGCGCTGGGGCGCGGCAATGGCCACGCGCTGCGCGATCATGCCGCCCATGCTGACACCCACCACGTGGGCGCGGCCCACGCCCAGTGCATCCAGCACGCCCAGCGCGTCTTGGGCCATGTCCTCCAGCGTGTAGGGCGGGCGCACTGGCAAGCCCAGTTTGTATTTGATACCGGCCCAGATGATGTTGGGCTTGCCCAGTTGGTCAAAGTGCTGGCTCAGGCCGATGTCGCGGTTGTCCATGCGGATGACGCGAAAGCCCGCATCCACCAGCGCTTCGATCATCTGCGGCGGCCAGGCCACCAGTTGCATGCCCAAGCCCATGATCAACAGCACCGCGGGGCGGGTGTAGGCATCGGTGTCTTGGGGGTTGATTTCGGCGGTGTCTTCGACCTCGATGTCGATGCCGTTTGCTTTGATTTTCATAGCAGGGTATGCAGTATGGACGAGGGCTAGCGCCCGATTTAACTGGAAGTCTTGCGGCGGAACACCATGCGCGCCGGGGTGGACTCGGCAGCGCTCCAGGCGTAACCGTCCGCGTTGAATGTGCGCAGTTGGTCGGGCTTGACCAGCTGGTGGGTCACGGCATAACGCGCCATCAGGCCGCGCGCACGCTTGGCAAAAAAGCTGATGATCTTGTACTGGCCGTTCTTAAAGTCTTCAAACACGCACTCCACGACGCGCGCCTTCAGTGCCTTGGTGTCGACCGCCTTGAAATACTCTTGTGATGCCAGGTTGATAACCACCGGGCTGATGTCGGAGCGCAAACGGGTGTTCAGGTATTGCGCAATCTGCGCACCCCAAAATTGGTACAGGTCGCGCCCCTTGGCGTTGGGCAGGCGCGTGCCCATCTCCAACCGGTAGGGTTGCATCAGGTCCATGGGGCGCAGCACACCGTAGAGACCGCTCAAGATGCAGACATGGTCTTGCGACCAGGCCAGGTCTTCCGTGCTCAGGCTGCGCGCGTCCAGCCCGCCATACACATCGCCATCAAAGGCCAGCACGGCTTGGCGTGCATTCTTGGGCGTGGCCCTGGACGACCAGGCCTGGTTGCGCGCCACGTTCAACGCAGACAGTTTGTCGCTGAGCGACATCAGCCCACCGATCTGCAAGGGCGACTGCGTGCGCAGCAATGCGATCAACTCTTTGGATTGTTTGACGAACAGCGGGGGCGTGTGGGGCTGTTGGGGGTCGAGAGGGGTTTCATAGTCCAGGGACTTGGCAGGCGAGAGCAAAAACAGCATACGGTGGGGTCAATCTTCATCAATCTGGCGGGGCAGGCTCCATTATCGTGAAACTGGTGCCAAGCTTGTGAAGCGGCCTGCCTGGAATGGCAATCAGCGCATCGCGACCAGCGTCTCCATATCCTGCAGCATGTGCTCTGCCAAGATGCCCACGCGGTTGCGAAAGCCGATATCCACAAGGCCGCCGGGTGGCGAATGCTCCCCCGCAGCGCCGCGGACCTGGATAACACCAGCGGCCTCCAGGCTTTTGAGATGGGGCTCACACGCGGTGGCCAGACGCATGTCCACCATATAACTCGCCCGCATCGCAGAGCCGGCATTGGTTGGGCAACTGGTCAAGTGGCCGATTTGCGCGTCCACACAAAAATCGAGCTGCGATGCCAGGCTCGCCATCACCAGATCCATCACCTCGGCGCAAGCCCGCACACAGGCGCCGGGCATGACCACAGACACCCGCAAATGGTCTTCCTCATTGATCCACACGGTGAGCTGCTTTCTGCGCGTGTTGAAGACGCTCCGGCCAATGGGCCAGTCCGCGTGGATGCCGGCTGCTGCCATGTATTTGTCGTGCGGGCCGAACGCAAGGCGCCTGGCGACCAGCGAGTCCAATCGGTGGCTGGGTATGTCTGCGATGCGTGTAATCCAGCCGGGGAAGCGTGGCTCCAACTCGACGCAGGCGCGCACGATGCTGGCTTCTACATCCAACCGCTCAAGCCGTGACATACCCGCGGCAAATGCATAACCTGCGAGATTGCGCGCAACCCGGATGCGGGTCGACACCACAGCCGCTGGATGGACACACGCCAGGTCTTCGCTCAGGGGACGCTTAGGCGCCTGGAAATTCTGCAGAATGGGATCGAACAGTTCGCGGAAGACTGTGTAGCTCTCGGCATCCGGCGCATATACGCCCACCGCACTGTCGGGATAACAAATCCCCGAGCGGATCACGTCCTCAAGCCGCACGCCACCGGGTGTCACTCTTGTGGACAGTTTCGCCCTCAGCGCATCATCCAGGTATTGGGTCAATAAGGACAAAGCTTAGGCCGGGTCCGCGGCAGAACCCAGGCGAAAGAAATCCCGGATGCGGTAGAGGATGCTGCGCGCCTCGGCACGTTGCTCAACCACATCGCCCGGCTTCAGCAGCGCGGACTCGTTGGCCTTCTGCCGCTGGGCAATCATCTGCGCCACGCGTTCGACCAGCGCGGCGTTCTGCTCAAAAATACGCGCCATCGTATCCTTGCGCACTTCGAAGGTCACGGTTGGTTCACGTGCAATGACGGTTGCCGAACGTGGCGCGCCGGTGAACAGCGACATTTCTCCCAGGCAGTCGCCCGGCCAGAGTTGCCCGACGGTGACGGGGCCTGCATCGGAATCGATCACCACATCCAGGCTGCCCTCAGACACCACGAACATGCTGTCTCCGGGCTCACCCGCCACCAGCAGGCGTTGCCCTTTGATATGCCGCGAGGAAATGACTTCTTCGGCGACGGCCGCAACATCGCGCGGCGACAGGATCGACAGAAAAGGCACGCCAGACAACATGTGCAGGCGCGCTGCGAGCTGGTCAAAATGAAGCTGGCCGATCGCTCGTGGTCGGGAAATTTCGTTGTGCAGCACATGCGTGACCGGAATGCCGGCAGTTTTAAGAAACTGCAGTGCGTAATACAGCACCACATGCCGCGCCTTGGTCGGAGACACGCGCCCCACTTCCAGGCAAAACAGCATGCGGTAGGTGACGACACCGTCCTTGACACTCCCAATGCGGATATACGGCTCCGGCCGTGTCAGCACGCCTTCCAGCATCGCGCGCTCGACTGCGGTCCCCAAGATGGCCATGACGCGTTTTTCATCGTGCTCGCAGTCCAGCTCGATCGTCGTGCTGTATTCCGACACATTGCTCGGGCGCGAGCGGTTGGTGACCATGATGGCCGCGAACTCGCCATTCGGGATGATCACGATGTTCTCGGACGTATCGGCAATCACCACCGTGCGCCAGGCGATATCGAGCAGCTTGCCGGAGAGGTCACGGCCGCGGTATTGAAAATCCAGCCAATCGCCGGGCGTGAGGGATGCGTCGATCTGCAGCGCAATGCCCGAAAAAATATCGGACACCAGCCCGCGCAACGCAAAACCCATGACCAGGCCGATGATGCCGGAGGCACCGAGAATCGTCGCCACCGATTTGTCGAACACGAGGTTGATAGCCGACGAGAACAGCACAACATAGATCACGAATGTGATGATCTGCAGCGCCAGGCGCGGGATGCGCGTTGTGGCCTTGGGCTCGGAGCTGCGGCGCGCCAGCGTCCACATCACCTGTTCCAGCAAGGTGGCAAACACCATGAACTGCAGGAAGGGAATGCCGTCACCGAGCGCGAAGCTCGCGCTCGCCCTTGAGGTCGAGAGCCAGCCGGCGGCGTTCCCCAGAATTTGGGCTGCCAGAATCGCCAGCAGCACATTGACCGCAAGGACGACGATAAACTTCTTGGAGAGGAATTGCTTGAGCATGGTGCACTTATCGGAAAGCAGCCTGCAAGGGTAACCTAGTTGGGAATGCTCAACCCGAGTTCGCCTAACCCCACGCACTAGGGCTTCGCGTTTAGCTCAACTGATACAAGATATCCGGACGCAACCGCTAAGCCGCGTCGCAATAAGCAACCGCCATGCGCGCGTATTAGCACTCTAAGCTTCTTGTATCGCTTATCAAAGAGCTTGGGTTTGCGGGGCTTGGACGACGTGAGCAAAAACGACATATGTCGAATTCAATAATCGTCAATTGGCTCAACTTACATCAGTCCATTCCGACGAATCCATCATCCCGACTCACATCCAGATCGCTTGCTCTACAGCGTTACGAATGCGCCGAGCCTTTGATCCGCCAATCAGCGGCAATTGCTTTAAATCATCGACTGAGACTTTGACAACATCCTGCACAGTGCTAAGGTGCGCGTCTGCCAACGCTTCAATCATTAGTTGTGTTAAGCCATATGGCATATTTGGACTAACCACCAATCTAGCTACGGGCAATGACAGGATGCCAAGTTCAAGTTCATCCTCCGGTTCGGGACAAGTAAATTTCTGCAGTTCCGAAGTCGGCGAATATTCAACCAGCTCCTCATTAGCGACAGTGATCCGTAGCAACGTTGCGATCAGTTCGTAGGAGAGTGTGCCTCCGGGAATTTTCTCAAATAACGGCCCTAGTCCAATTGCATATCTAGGACCACGACCCGACGCGCTCTTCGACAAAGAGCGAGACGCCTCTCGTTTAGCGACAAATCCAGTGTACTCAAGTATTTCGAACACCTTACCAATACGCTGAATATGTTCACGATGAACAATCATCGTATTCACCCTACGCTTTCCGCAGTCCTCCAATATTATGGGAATAATCTTTTCAGCAATAGCAAGCATGGGCGCGTATCCACCAAGTTTTGTCTGAAGCTCATCCAGTGCCGGATACAGATAGTCGCTAGCAAGCCATTTCAATCCTTCGCCAACGACTTGCACCGAGATCAATGGGTAGGTTGACAGGCGACCACATAAGGCATTGAAAGTCCTGACGTTTCCTAGAACTGCTCTTCCAAGCAACATAGGAAGCATCGGCAACAATCTAGTTTCAGCTTTTCCAAGCAAATTGGAGTGGTAGCGCTCTAACAGGTCTTTAAAAAAGCCACTGAAATCGGATGACCTCTCATCTCGTTGTGCTTCCACTATCGTCGCATCACTATAGAAATCAAATCGCGCGCCGAATTTGGTTACGCCCGGGTAGATAGTCGCTTTACATGAAACAACGCTAGAGGAAATAGTTCTGAAGAAATCGAAAAATCCTGCCAAGGATGTTTCGCGACCGATGTGCGCAACATCATCAAACATCAATACTATGCGTCGCTGTTGATCGGAGCCCAATACGCTTAACGCCTCTTTCAAATCGGCGATAGACTTCACAGTTTCAAACTGAGCAGGGCATGTTAGCCCCCTGTCCTTAACTTCTTTGCGAATTAGATCGGACACATATGGGACCAACACTGCTAAGTACTCATCCGCGGTGGCCGCCAATAATGGGAAGTAGCGCAGGCTGATGTAAGCAGAAATTGCAGTTTGTTCGCCATTTTTAATGCGAAGATGTGCCTCCAACATATATGCACTTTTTCCGCTTCCACGGGGTCCTCTAAGAAGGACTGGTCCAGCAACCATAAGCCTTCGTATAACCTGCTCATCGGTTTGAGAGAATAGGTGATACTTCTCAAACTCGGCGTCTGTAAATTCCTCTGCAGCCAATCTGACTTCGAGTTCATCTGTATCCGACATTATTTGTCCTTAACAACAATTTGATCTTCAATTTTTTTTAAGGCGCCCAATGCATCTTCAGCGGTCAACGATCTATAAAAAAGTGGGCTAACGTGGGTCGCAGCTGAAAGCAGAAGGACGAATCTGTAGCAGTCCTGCATGTGCTGCTGAACAGACGCCTGATCAAACGCAGTCCGATCATCCAAGAGATACTCAGCATGTACGCCTTTTGAAAGAGTGCTATAGAGTTGTGTAAGACGTCCCTTTATCCACTCAAACGGCTTCTCCTGATTGCTGAGTTCTCGAAGCCACTCTGAATTCGAATTATCGACGTCAGAAAGCCATTGCAAGCCCGGCGCAATGGCAACCTCACCAAAATGCCATCCTAAAACACTTCGTTCAACCCCTTTTTCTAAACTTTGAGATTGCCATACGTTTCCTTTTGGGGGAGGATTTTTGGGGAAAATATCACCCGTCCACGAGATGGAAGAAGCATTCTGTCGCCCTGTTTCAAATGACGAGTCTCGTTGATTTTTTCTTGCAGCAATTACTCTTAGAGGATCGATCCTTGCTAATAGACTGGTTAGGGATAATTCAAGAAACTTTCTTGCAAGAAATGGAAAAACCGCAGATGCGGGTAATATCGTGTCGGTGCCAACAGCCGCTTGGATTTGGGGGTGCAGTTCCGCGAGATCGGACCTCAACCTATCGACAAGCCCAGCATAGTCACTATCTATGTAAGACCCGACCACAACCGGTACACCGCAAACCAAGTCCTCAATATTGTGATTTGAGGAAATTGTCTTTCGCTGAGTACGCGCCTTGCCGAGTTGCCGTCGCAATTTTGCGAAGCTTATGTCGCGAAAGCTCGCCTTTTCATTTTTTTTCAAACCCTCCCCCCTTTTTGTTATTGGCAGATGACAACGCCTCTAGTATGCTGAAACATGTTACTACCCCCAAGGGGTTTAAATTCTGACTGGCAAATCAGCTTGGGGAACATGCACCATTGTGGGATGGAGCTAGCATGAACCTCTGCGCTTCTCAAAGCCAATGCGTACCGAAGTCCCCATGACGAGTACCAAACCTGATTACTGGTTCCCCGCCAAACGCTACGGCTGGGGTTGGGGTATGCCCAGCGTCTGGCAGGGCTGGGTAGTGCTCGGCGCATTCGCGGCGTTATTGGCACTGGGCATGGTCATCTTCCCGCCCAAAGCAAACACGCTGCTGTTTCCGCTGTACGTTGCCGGGCTGACGGCTGTGCTGGTCGGCATCTGCTACCTTAAGGGTGAGCCACCCAGTTGGCGCTGGGGTAAGGATTGAAGCGGCTGAGGCAGTTTCTGCAGGATTCTTTATGGCATTCTGGCGGGTAGCCCTCGAATACATTGCGTAACCAGCTATAAAATATATAGCACGGTGTCAGGCAAACACATCGAGCAGGCTGCCCACTACCGTCGATCCCATCGCTTGATGGGCCCGCCGCATAGCGTCAGTCGCATCAACAGGTTGGGCCAAATCGGATGCGCTGGCGGACCTTGTTGGATCTGCTGCTTCAGTGCCCTTGCCACTGCCGGCAATTTTAGATTCCAGCGTCCCGATCCTCGCCCGCAGGTTTTCAATGATCTTGCGGCCTTCGGGGGTTTTGCTGGATGCGCAGGCTTCCCAGTCGCCCAACTGGCGCTCACAACGGGTCAGTTGGGCTTGCAGGGCGACGGCGCTGGCGTCACCGCCCGCACGGGCGCCACTGCCCTGTGAGACCCCTGTGGATTGAATCGACGCGACCATGTGGGTTAGTCGCCGAAGTTGGCCGACTCTTACATCGGTCTCAAAGAGAGATAGAGCGAGAGAGCGGCCGTTGGCGGTTTCGCCCCATAAACTAGCCAATATTGAACAGCCGGCGCAGTGAGTCGAAAAAGATGCAGTACACCGCAATAGGCAGCGGCAGGCCCAGCAGCGTGGCGACCATGTACTGCCGGAACGGTATGCCCGACATGGCCAGCGCGTAGTTCAAAGCTGGCAGTGTCTGGAGCAGGGTTCGCAGGAATACGATGGTGCGGATGGGGCGCGCATGCAGCCGAGTCATCAACCGGGTGGCCAGTTTGCCCTTGAGTTGGCGCACGGCGTCGCCCCCTACCCAGCGCACGGTCAGGAAGGTGAATGCACACGACGTGATGGCCGCCACATAGGTGACCACGGCGCCGCCCAGACGCCCCAAAATCAGCACCGAAGCGGCCAGAAAGAGCCAGCCCGGTATCTGCACCAGATTTCCAATCACGAAGAGCAGCACAAATATGGCCAAACCGGTCCATTGGTTGTCCGCCAGCTCGTGCCGCAAAAAGGCCAGGCTGAAGTCCTCTTGCAGCGACGTCCAGTGCACCAGCCCAAACAGCACCGCCAGCAGCAGCACCACGGTCAACAAACGGCGGTAACGGAACCAGACCTTGGAAATATGCACGGGCAGTAGTAAATTGCGTTGGGTGGGCGGACTATTGAGACAGGGGGCGTAAGAAAACGCGCTGTGCGAAGACTAACAGGCAGTGGCAGCCCACCTGCTCCCTCTGTTAACCGGCTGAAGGACTCTACATGAAACACAAGACTTATTGGGCGTTCGGCCTAACTTTGCTGGCCGCGTCGTGGGCGCAGGCCCTGACCGTGGCGCCCTACAGCGCGGAAGCACTCAACAAGCTGCAGGCCGCCGGTGAGCCAGTGGCGCTGCATTTCCATGCGGACTGGTGCCCTACCTGCCGCGCACAGGACAAGGCGTTGGAAGTATTGAAGG
Organism: Rhodoferax sp.; assembly: GCF_025356155.1. Taxonomy (GTDB): domain Bacteria; phylum Pseudomonadota; class Gammaproteobacteria; order Burkholderiales; family Burkholderiaceae_C; genus Allorhodoferax. Next base: position 13,361 of record NZ_JANXUQ010000199.1, read on the forward strand.
CCGACACCGCGCTCAACATCGCCGTGCTGACGGTGGACTACGACAAGGAGTCCGAATTGAAGAAGCAACTCAAGGTACTGGGCCAATCCACCTTCGTCGTCTACCGGGGCAAGGTGGAGAAAAAGCGCCAGATTGGTGAGACATCACCCGATGGCATACGCATGGCGCTGCGCGCTGCGTTGTAAACCGAGCCCGGCATGTTGTCCTTCACCGAACTGGGTTTGAGCGTGGTGGCGGGCAGCCTGACCACGCTGTCGCCCTGCGTGTTTCCGCTGCTGCCGCTGGTGTTGGGCGGCGCGGTGCAGCGCCACCGCGCGGCGCCGCTGGCCATGGGTGGGGGCATGGCGCTGTCGTTTGCGCTGCTGGGTATGGTGTTGGGTTCTATCGGCTCGGCTGTGGGCCTGAATCCGGAGAACGTGCGCAACGGTGCGGCCATCATGCTGATTGCATTTGGGCTGGTGATGCTGGTGCCGGCATTCGACCGGCGCCTGAACGCCCTGATTGCGCCATTGGCCAGCGGCGCCAACCAGGCATCCACATCGCTGGACCAGGGTTCGTTAAAAGGCGCATTTTTACTGGGTGGTTTGCTGGGCTTGATCTGGAGCCCCTGCTCCGGCCCGCTGCTGGGCTCTGCCTTGACACTGGTGGCGACCGATGGTGGTGCGGCGCACGGCGCCCTGGTCTTGGGCTTGTTTGGTGTGGGTGCGGCGATTCCCCTGGTCGCAGCGGCCTACCTGTCGCGGGCGGGCTTTGCGCGCATCCGCCAATGGGTGGTGGCACACGGCAGCCAAAGCAAAAAATTCTTTGGCGTGGTGCTGTTCTTGGTGGGTGTGGCGATCTTGACGGGTGTGGACCGGTGGATTGAGATCCAGATCAATGACGTGCTGCCCGACGCCTGGCTGGCATTGACGATGCGGTTCTGACGGGAATAGTCAAGGGAGTGGGGGTGGCCGCCATGGCAGAATGCACGCCTCATTGGCATAAGGGTCTGGCGCGCAATGGGCGCAGTACCGAATTCTCTTCACCAACACCATGTCAACTTTTGAAATTGAAGGCGGCCTTCCGCTGCGGGGCACTGTGCGTGCATCGGGCAACAAAAACGCCATATTACCCATCATCGCGGCCTGCATGCTGACCGACCAGGAAATGGTGCTGGACAACGTGCCCGACATCATCGACGTGCGCCACATGCTGGACGTGGTCACCGCGCTGGGCGGCAGGGTAGAGCGCAGTGGCGAACGTGTCAGCATCCACGCGGCGCAGCTGAACAGCAGCGAGATCAGCCGCGAACTGTGCCACAAGGTTCGCACCTCCATCCTGTTTGTGGCGCCGCTGTTGCACCGCATGGGCAAGGCCAAGCTTTACCCGCCCGGCGGTGATGTGATTGGCCGCCGACGGCTCGACACCCATTTCTACGGTTTGCAAAAGCTGGGCGCCACCGTCGTCGTCAACGGCAGTTACGATTTCACCCTGCCCACGCGCCTGACCGGCGCCGAAATGTTTTTCGACGAGCCGTCGGTCACCGGCACTGAGCACATCATGATGGCCGCAGCGGTCAGCGAAGGTCACACGCTGATCCGTAACGCCGCATGTGAGCCGCATGTGCAAGACCTGGCCCATATGCTCAACGCCATGGGCGCCAGGATCAGCGGCATTGGCACCAACCAGCTCAGCATCGAAGGTGTGTCGTCCTTGCACGGCACCACGCACACGGTCTGCCACGACCACATCGAGGCGGCGTCCTATCTGGCCCTGGCTGCGGCCACGGGTGGCGAAATCAAGGTGGAAGGAACGGACCTGCATGCCTACTGGATGTGCCACCGGGTATTCGAGACGCTGGGTGTCAAGATCGAGCTGTACAAAGACCACATCTACCTGCCCGGCAACCAGGCCTTGCGCATCATGCGCGACAACGACGGCACGATGCCGGTTATCGGCGACGGCCCCTGGCCCCAGTTCGCGACCGACCAGATGAGCTGCATGATCACGCTGGCCACGCAGGTGGAGGGCAATGTGCTGTTCTTCGAGAAGATGTTCGAATCGCGCCTATATTTTGTGGACCGCCTGATCGGCATGGGCGCCAACGCCATCGTCTGCGACCCGCACCGCGTTGTCATCAGTGGCCGCTCAAAACTGCGCGCCACGACCATGAGCTCGCCCGACATTCGAGCGGGCATGGCGCTACTGGGCGCAGCCCTGTGTGCTACAGGCAAGTCAACCGTGCAAAACGCCAACATGATCGAACGTGGCTACGAACGCGTGGAAGAAAAGCTGCTGAGCTTGGGTGCACGCATCACGCGCAAGGCCTGAAACGGATTGGCGTTTCGCCCGCCTTGCCGTATACAGTGCAAGGTCTTACTATGGGCGCATGCGGCGCAAAGACACTGTGAAGCCATTTTTTGTTGTATCCATTTTGGCGTTGTCGTTGGTGGGCGCCTGCCGCGCGGACGAGCCCATGGTCACCGTGCAATACCGCGACAAGCCGCCCTATAGCTATACCAAGGATGGCAAACCTGCGGGTTTTCTGATTGAGCGCACGATGGAGATCTTCACGCGCGCCAATGTCAAAGCAGATTTCCAGGAGATACCGGTCAAGCGCATTACGCGCGACATCCAGGAAAACGCCTCTGCCATTTGCTCACCCAGTTGGTACAAACTGCCCGAGCGTGAGGTGTATGCGCGTTTCTCAGCTCCGATTCACCAGGACAGACCCCACTTGGTTTTGGCAGGCGTGCACATGCAAGACAAATTGCGCTCTATCAAGACTTTGAAAGAGTTGTTCGGCATCCCCGAGCTGCGGCTGGGCAAGGTCTCAGGCACATCGTATGGTGCAGAGCTGGATGCGCTGATTAGCACGACCGCGCAGACCGCCATGGACTCCACCGTCACCCCCTTGGGCATGGCCAAGATGATCAAGCGCAAGCGGGCCGACTACATGCTGATTGACGAAGAAGACTACAAGTTTTTGAACCAACAAAAGGAGGTGGATGCCGAAGACGTGAAGCCCGTGCATTTTCCAGATATGCCACCCGGCCTGATGCGCTACATCATGTGCAGCAAGAGTGTCGGCCCAGAGACCATGGCACGGCTGGACAAGGCGATTGCCCAAGTTATCCCGGGCTTAAAATAAGCCATGCACCGCGCCGCCTGGCCCCCATTGACGAATCGCTGAACGCAGTCTGCTGACCGTGCGCCCTATGCACGTGGCCAGCATGCCGCCCTCTGCCTGTACCCGTTCGCGCGTACAGGCAATGGTCTTCGCCCGAACTTTTCCGACGCAACTCGCCGGACGGTCTCGGGCGGTTCACCTTCTCGTTTTGGATACCGACATGCAATTACTTAATACCGTGGTAGCACACGCCATTCCCTGGATTCCCCGCGCACTCGTTCAAAAAATTTCACGCCGCTATATCGCGGGTGACGACCTCACACAGGCCATCGCGCGCATCCGCCAGCTCAATGCGCAGGGCTACTGCGTGACGGTTGATGTGCTGGGTGAAACCGTTTCTACCCTGGCTCAGGCCGAGCGCACTACCCGCGAATATCTCGCGGTTCTGGAGCGCATCCACACCCAGGGCTTGGATGCCGGCATCTCTGTTAAGCCCAGTGCCTTGGGCTCGTTGCTGGACCCGCTGCAATGCGAACAGTTTCTGGAGCAAATCCTAAATTGCGCCGCCGACCACCAAACGCCGGTTTGCTTGGACATGGAAGATGCGCGTTGCACGCAGGCCGAAATCGAACTATTCCAACGGCTAAAAGCCCGGCACGGTCACCTCAGTCTCGCGCTGCAGGCCTATTTGCGGCGTACTTACCTGGACATTGAAACGATGGTGCAAGAAAAACACCCTCTGCGTCTGTGCAAAGGCATCTACCTGGAGGACGCGTCGCACCTGGTGGACCAGGCCTGGAATGACCGGTGCGCCATCAATCCACATTTCATCCAGCACATCGCGCGGTGCTTTGAGACCCAGACCTTTGTCGCCATTGCCACGCATGACAGCGCGCTGATAGACCAAGTCATAGAGCTGGTCAAAAGCCGCGGCGCGGACCGTTCCATGTTTGAGTTCCAGATGCTGCTGGGCGTCTGCGAGCCGCTGCGCAACCAGTTGTTGGCAAGCGGATACAAGGTCCGCATCTACCTGCCCTACGGCAAAGATTGGTATGGCTACAGCACGCGGCGCTTGAAGGAAAACCCCAGCATCGCAGGGTATATCTTGAAGGCAATGCTGGGGCGCTGAGCCACCCAGAGCAGTCGTTCGGGCGGTATTTTTTAGCGGATAAACCGCCCATTGCTCGCCACCATGGTCAGCTCCACAAAGCGCGAGGCGTTTAATGCGGACTCGCTGAAGTTAACGGCAAACCCACCCAGGTCCAGGTTCTTGGTGCCCCAGGTGCTGTCGATAAAACTACTGCGAGTAGGATTGCGCCCCGCACGGCGCAGGGTCTCGGTAAACACACGGGCGTTGATGTAGCCCTCCAGCGCCAGATGCGATGGCTCCAGCGTCACATTGGCGGCCTTCCACGCCTGCTGAAAATCACGCACCACGGGACGCGACATATTGCTGGGCAGTGGCACGATTTGCGAGATGGTCATGCCGGTGGCATCTGCGCCCAGGGTCTGGATGGTGGCGGCCGCGCCCATGATGGACAGTGCGTACAACTGCAAACCCTTGCGCTCCTTGCGCACGGCCTTGACAAACGCAATGGTGGGTTTGCCGGCCAGTCCCACCAGCACCGCCTCGGGCGCAGACGCGGCAATCTTCTTGGCGGCGGCATCCGCGTCGGACGAATCATTCTCCACCGTCACCGTGGCGATGGCCTCCAGCTTGTAATGCGCCATAGCCTGCTGAGTGGCGGAGAAAACTTCTTTGCCGAAAGAATTATTTTGGTAAACGATGGCAATGCGCTTGATGCCCACCGTAGCCAGGTGCTGCACCAGTTGCTCGGCCTCGTCGGCATAACTGGCGCGGATGTTGAACACGTTGCGTGTGTTCTTGGGCCGTATCGACAGGGCACCCGAGAACGGCGCAAAAAACGGTATGCCCGATTCGATCACCTTGGGAAGCATGGCCTCGATCATGGGGGTGCCCATGCAGTTGAACAGCGCAAAGTTGCTGCTGTCCTCCATGAAGCCGTTGACATTGGCCGTCGCACGTTTGACATCGTAGCCATCGTCAGCCACGGTCAGTTCGATAGGCCGCCCGTTCACCCCTCCCTTGGCATTGACAGCGGCAAAACAAACCTTGGCACCCTGGTGCATGGCCTGGCCCAGTTCACCCAGCGGTCCGGTCAGGGCGAGGGACTGGGCGATTTTGATGGGCGTGGTGTCCTCTGCTGCTCGCACGGACAGACTGGCTGCGAACGGCAGCGCCGCCAAGGCACCCAAAACGCTGCGGCGGGAGGCTTGGACGGATTCCAAAAGAGTAGGCTTCAATCTCATACGCTGCCCTGTGAACAAAACCGCAGATGCTACGCGGGGGATTGACAGCAAAATGTCATCTCGGCGACATTTTCAGCACCATTTGCTCCGTACATTCCCTAGGCACCGTGAGGCAAAGCGCGCCGCGGTCAGCCCTTGCATACATAGCGAAAATGGCGCTAGCCCTCGTAGAATATGCGTGGATAGCTACTAAATTGATAGCTATCGCAATCTGCGGCTGCGCACCGCCTGGGCCAACGCCTCCAACACCGGTAGCGTGTCGTCAAACGCCAGGCAACCATCGGTAATGCTCTGGCCATAGGTCAAGGCCTGGCCCGCTACCACGGGCTGCGTACCGGCTATCAGGTGGCTCTCCAGCATGACGCCGATGATGGCGCGCTGGCCGACGGCAACCTGGCCCGCCACATCGCGCGCGACTTCGGGCTGGCGGTCATAGCGCTTGCTGCTGTTGGCATGGCTGCAGTCCACCAGAATCGCGTTGGGAGCCCCTGCCTTTTGCAGCAAGGCGATGGCTTCTTCAATATGCGACGCGTCAAAATTGGGGCCGCTGCGGCTACCGCCGCGCAGCACCAGGTGGCCGTGTTCGTTGCCGGAGGTGGTCAGCACGGCGGGTGCACCCTCATGTGTCAGCGACGGGAAGGAATGCGGGTGCTGCGCTGACAAAATAGCTTCCACAGCTACTTGCAAGTCGCCATCGGTGCGGTTTTTAAAGCCCACCGGCATCGACAGGCCTGAGGCCAGCTCGCGGTGGATCTGGCTTTCAGTGGTGCGGGCGCCAATGGCGCCCCAGGAGATCAGGTCGGCGTAGTACTGGCCCAGCGTGGTGTCCAAAAACTCGGTCGCAATCGGCAGGCCCACGTCGGTGATGTCCAGCAGCAGCTTGCGCGCCAGCCGCAGGCCGCGGTTGATCTGGAAGCTTCCGTCCAGCCCCGGGTCGTTGATCAGGCCTTTCCAGCCGACCACGGTACGGGGCTTCTCGAAATACACCCGCATCACCACCAACAAATCGTTGGCCATGGCCTGGGCCACCGGCGCCAGCTTGCGGGCATAGTCGATGGCCGAGGCCGGGTCATGCACAGAACAGGGGCCGACCAGCACCAGGAGCCGGTCGTCTTGCCCCATGATCACCTTGGCCACATCGCGGCGGGCCTGGTGGATGGCGGCCGCGCCCGCGTCGCCCAGCGGCAACTCATCTTCCAGAATGGCGGGAGAAATCAGTGGACGCACGCTGCGGATACGAATGTCGGCGGTGGATGGCATGTAAAAAGTGGAGGTATGGGGTGGAAGAGCCCCCCGGCATGGGGAGGGGCCATTTTCCCCCCAATTTTTGGCGGGACGGGTCCGCCCATGCACTATCATTCGCCGCAGTACGGAGAGCCGGGTCTGCGCGTGGCAACCCACCCTCCGCATGGTGAGACCAATTTGCCTTCCACTTCGACACTGCCAGAACCCAGCAACCAGCCTCAGAGCCCTTCTGCGACTGCGTCCGTGACTGCGCCTGCGGGCGGTCGTCTGGACCGCATGCAGACCGAGGTACAGGCCTTGCAACAGCAGGCTCAGGCTACCCAACAATCCATCAAGAAGCTGCAGGCCCGCGAATCCACAGACCCCCTTAACACCATCTTGTCTGATCTGCCGGCGGGTGTCTCCAGCGTGGACAGTACGATGCTGGGCATTGGGTCTGGCCTGGTGCTGGCGGCCGTTATCGTCTGGTGGTATGTATGGCACCGCCCCCGCACCCGCTGGATAGACGCGCCCCCGGCTACGGCCAAAGAACCACCGATCAGCACCCGCGGGCCGCTATCTGAACGCAACCTCAGCCTGCATGCGCCCAGCAGCACGCAGCCACCCAACATTGCAGTACACGAGGATGCGCTGGCCTGGGCGGACCCGAACACGGTGTCCGGCGATACCACGCAGCCTTTCGAGTCTGGCCACAGCCCCTTCGCCCGGCACGAGCCGAATATGGAGTTTGACCCCGAGGTGGCCGCCAGCGAGGTAACCCGCGTGCGCAAATCTCTGGCCGAAAAGCGCGAGGCCCGCGCCCAATTACAAGACCGCGAGGACAGCGTATCGGCCGCGCTCGATCTGGATCTGGACCTGTACGTGGACGACACACCGGCTCCCACCGCCACCGAAACGCCCAGCGTGCGCGCCTGGCTGGACAGAGAAATAGCGTCCAAGGCCTTCGTGGCACCCGCACCAGCCCCTGAAGAAAGTGTCAGCTTTTCGCTGGCACAAGACACTGGCCCTGTGGAGCCAGAGCCAGAGCCAGAGCCCGATCTAGAGCCACCAGCGGAAGAAGCACCGCTGGAAATGGAACTCGTCCTCGAAGCTGAATCCCTATCCGCCCCCCTATCGGAACCCTTGCAAGAGCCCGAACCGCAACTGGCGCTTGTCTCCGAATCAATACCTATGCCCATGGAACATGAATCCGGGCTAACCCCCGCACCCCACGAGTCGGGCTCCAAGAACTACGACTTCACCATCACGCTGGCGTTGGCACAGGAGTCGGCAACACTGGAGCTTTGGACTGAGGCACGGGACCTGGCCAGTGAAGTGATGGAGTCAGACGACCCCAAACTGGTATCGGAGGCGCTGTCGTTGCTGGAGCGGCTCAACCAGATCGAGCTGGAAGCCCCGGTGGATACGCCAACGGGGAACGGCGCGCGCTGAGGTGTCGCCCCCCCCGGCGGCGCTCGGGCGTTTGCCCATCAGCTGCGTTAACGAAAGCTCAAAAAATCGAAGTCGGTCGTGTTGCCGGGGTCAACCTCGCCATCGGGGCCAAGCACCACGCCGTCGGGGTTCGACACCACTACGGGTGCTGGTGGCAGGCGCATGGCACCCAGCGGTGCGCCACGGGTTTCTACTTCCGTCTCAGGGTCTGGCGTCTGCCCGGTGTTGACCGGGTTGCGCTTCCAGGCACCCCGGTGCTGGGCACCTACCCGGTGTGGCACTTCGCCATTGCCCTGCACATCTGGCGCTGCACCCGAAGGCGCCCGCGCTGCCATGCGCACCAGCCCGATAGCGTGGCCATCACCGGCATCGTCCGACAGGCGCACGATCCGTTTGGCAATGCCGTGCAGCAACAGCAGTTCGCGGTAGGCCAGCAGGTCGAAGTCGGGCTCGTAGACGTCGGTAGAGTGGTGGTAAATGCAGTTCTCTATGTACTCCAGCACGCGCGAATCGGGCCACAGCGCAACGATCTGGTCTATGACCTTGGGGTACTTTTCTAGTGAACGGCCTTCGTTGCTAAAGTCGTCGATGACTGGCACGCGACCGGTAAACCAGTTATTGAACTCCTGGCGCATGAATTCAAACTCGGATTCACGGCCCAGCTTGTGGTAGATCTTCAGCAGGTCCAGGCACACCAGAGGGCTCGATTCACCCACCTGCGCGATGCGGGTGGTCAACACGTCAATGGCCTTTTGGTGCTCGCCCAGGGCCAAAAAGAAATCGGCCTGCTGGCGCACATCCAGCAACTCTGCGGAGTCTATGGCCCGCAATCCGCCCGAGACACTCATCGACAGATCACGGGCTCCGCCAGGTGACGGTGGCCGCGCGGTACTGGCGGGCGGTGACGCGGCGACATCAGCCTTGGGCTTTGGATGCAGCTCAAAGGCATCCAGGTCAAAGTCCAAGGTCGTCAAGGGCACTGCGGCGGGTGGGTCAACGTTGGCGGTCGGCGTAATAACGGGTTTGGGCGCGGCGGCACTGAGCGCAGCCGGGCGAGACGCCAGGGCACCATGTGCAGAGGTGCGGCTGACGGGTGGGGATTTCACCAGCTCGGCCATGAGGCTGTCGTCGGCATCGTCCACCACCTCCATCCAACTCATGGGACGCGCAGCCCGCGCGCGGCGCCAGACCCAGACCAGACCCAATAGCAGTACCAGGCACAGCGCTGCCAGGGTGTAGACCAAGCCATTGGCATAACGCTGGGATTCCGCGCGCTGCACCTTGGCCACCAAGTCCACCAGGCCCTTTTGGTTCTCAGCGGTGACGGCGTACAAAGACTTCAGGTCTTTCTCAAACGCCCTCGCCTTGGCCTCGTCCAGCAACAGCTCTTCGGGGCTGGCGTTCAAAGCGCGCCACAGCGCAGCGGCTTCTGCACGCAGCGCCGCATTCTCTTGGGGCATGGTCAGCAGCTCGGTCGTGGCCCGCAACACCGGGTCGCGCTCTATCGATAGGTCCAGCGGATCGAGCTTCAGGCGAGATTTGCCACTGGTTTTGGCAGCAGCCTTGGCAAAGGGCGGGGACGCGCCGGCCGTTGCATCTACGGGCTGGGCGGGGCCGGTTACTTTGGCCATCGGAGCAGGTTTGCTGGCCGATGCTGCCTCAGGCGCTACGGGAGTAGACCGGGATCTTTTGGGTTTGGCATCGGAAGCACGGGCCGACCCCGTCGCGGTAGCGCCAGCCACTGGCAGCGCTACGTCGGCCGCCGCGCCTCGGGGTGCTGGGGCTCGGCTTGCGGGTTCCACAACATTGGTCGCCACATCGGGGAACAACGTGTAGCGTTTGGAAGATTTTTGCTGGCAACCGACCCGAAAGTTCACCGTAACGATGGGCTCGTCGATCAGCACGGCCGCCGTCACGCGAACGGTTGGCCCCTTGCCTCCCGCGCCCTGCGCGTCATCTATGCTGACCGACACCCGGGACGGGTCCACCAGGGTTTCGCCATAAAAGACTTCGGCACTCATGCAACTGGATTGCAGCTCTTCGCTGGCATCGGCCTGCAGTTGCACCCGCAAATCCAGTGGTTTGCCGACAAAAATGGCGCCCTGCGCACGCCCTAATGTCAGACCGGCACTGCCCATGGCGGTACACAGCATGACCACCCCACACACATAAGCCTTAACCTTGAACACCGCATTCATAGCCTTCGATTCTCGCACAGGGCCTCGTCGCGAGAGGGCTGCGCGGCCCAGAACGCAGGTGGGGAACCAAGGACCGTGTCATCTACCCAACAAATGCCGGTAGCCCTCGCAGAATATACGTGACAGGCTCTTAAATTAATAGCGCTTTAATGTTTTTGCAAACGCGAAAAAGTCTTGCGGAATTTGGCCACCTTGGGTGCCGCCACGGCCATGCAATAGCCCTGGTTGGGGTTGCGTTCAAAGTAGTCCTGGTGGTATTCCTCGGCTGCCCAGTAGTTATCCAGCGCCACCACTTCGGTCACGATGGGGCGGCTGTAGGTGCCGCTGGCCGCCATTTCGGCAATCACCTCTTGGGCCACAGCCTGCTGCTCGGGCGTGGAAAAGTAAATGCCGCTGCGGTACTGCGTGCCCGAGTCGTTGCCCTGGCGGTTCAACGTGGTGGGGTCGTGGATGACAAAGAAAATCTCCAACACCTCGCGCGTGCTGATCTGGGCCGGGTCATACACCAGCTTCACCACCTCGTTGTGGCCGGTGCTGCCGGTGCAGACCTGTTCGTAACTGGGGTTGCGCACACGGCCATTGGTGTAGCCAGACTCCACGTCCAGCACACCCTTGACCTGCACATAGACGGCCTCGGTACACCAGAAGCAGCCGCCGCCGAGGGTGATGGTTTGCAGGGTATCGGTTGAAGCTGTCATAGGGGGTTTCTCCGTCAAAGGCCGTTGGTCATCGCGTTGGTCGTGCGTCAGCGGGCGATCTTACGCCTCCATTCTTTCTCCACATTTGCCACCCACAATGGCCCCATCGGTCGGCAGGTGCCGCCCGAACTTCAGGAGCCAAGCCATGCATCCCCTTGCAAACCTTTCCCAAGCGCGGATCAGCCTGTTCTGCGCGCTGATCGTGTCGTCTACGCTGCTGTGCGCACAACCCACTGGTGCGCCGCCCGCCGATGGTCAAAAACCGCAACACCGCGGGCCACCCCAAGAGGCGCTGGACGCGTGTAAATCTTTGAAGAGCGGACAAGACTGCAACTTCACATCACCCCGCGGTTCAGTCAAAGGCAGTTGCTTTGCCCCGGAGGGCCGACAGCTAGCCTGCCGCCCAAAAGACGCGCCCAAGGACGGCGGTCAAAAAGACGGCCCACCACCGGCATCGCCTAAGAAATAATTTATCAGGCCAAGGCAGGTTCAAGCGACGTACGCCAACACCGTGTAGAAGTGGCAGATGCTGCCACCCAGTACAAACAGGTGCCATAGGCCGTGACCATGGCGTATGCGGCTATCGGCGATATAAAAGTAGATCCCGGCGGTATAGAACACACCCCCCGCGGCCAGCCACATAAAGCCGCTGGGGGTGAGCGCCTTCCACAGTGGCACCACCGCAACCAGCGCCAGCCAGCCCATCAGCAGGTAGATCACCAGCGATAGCACGCGCGCGCCCTTGGCAAACCAGATCTCCTGCACGATGCCCACCAGCGCCAACGCCCAGATTCCCCCCAGCAGGGACCAACCCAAGACGCCGCGCAGGGACACCAGTGCAAACGGCGTGTAGCTGCCTGCAATCAGCAGGTAAATAGAGCAGTGGTCAAACTTTTGCAGTACCGCCTTGGCCCGCCCGCGCACGCTGTGGTACAGCGTGCTGAACAGATACAGGGTCACCAGCATCGCGCCGTAAATACTGAAGCTCACGATCTTCCACGGGTCGCCCTGCTGCGCTGCCAAGACCACCAGCGCGGCTGTGCCCAGCACCGCCAGGCCCGCGCCTACCAGGTGGCTGATGCTATTGAAACGTTCGCCGTGGTACATGTTGCTCAGACCCCCGTGAGGCCGGCATTGCAAATGCTGTGCGTCAGCCTTAGGTGATGGTTGCAGATGTGTGGCGGTTTGAGTAGGGGCGAAGAACGAGGAATTGTTGGCATCATGTAGGCTGCATTTTCGTCTGTCGTGCGTTTTAGCGCTTTCGTCGCACATTAAGCGTCGTCCGTCGCCCCGGCCTTGACCGCCCAAGGGCCGTACGGTAAACTAATAACCAGTCAGTCATTAATAAACCATGTCCTCTTCCTGTCCCATCTGCGAGATTGCCGCCACCGTGCGGGCCAAGCGTGAACGCCGCAAAGACGCCCGTCCGGGTGAGCTGCTGGCCGCCGCGCTGGACCTGTTCGTGGAAAAGGGCTTTGCCGGCACCCGTGCAGAAGAGGTGGCCAAGCGGGCCGGGGTATCCAAGGGTACCTTGTTCTTGTATTTTTCCAGCAAAGAAGAGCTGTTCAAAGCCGTCGTACGGGAAAATATTTCGGGCCGCTTTGACGAGTGGAACGAAGAGTTCGACAATTTCCAGGGCACGACGCCCGACATGCTGCGCTACTGCGTCAAGGCCTGGTGGGAGCGCATAGGCTCGACCAAGGCATCCGGCATTACCAAGCTGATGATGAGCGAGGCAGGCAACTTCCCTGAACTTGCGGCCTTCTACCAGACCGAAGTGATTCAGCCCGGCAACGACCTGCTTAAGCGCGTATTGCAACGCGGCGTGGGCCGTGGCGAATTTCAGCCCATGGATTTGCAATATGGCGTCTACGCCGTGCTGACCCCTATGCTGTACCTGGCCATGTGGAAGCACTCGCTGGGTACCTGCCTGGCCAACAACGCAAGCATCGACCCCGAGAAATACATTGCGGTCCACGTCGAAACCCTGCTCCATGGCCTCAGTGCGCGCCCGACCGCCGTCGCAGCGCCCACCATCCCCGCTACCCCATGAAATGCGTCCAAGTAAAATTGCTGGTTAACCGCCAACACACGCCATGGAGTATCGACAAATGAACATCGAACAAGCCCGTTTCAACATGATTGAGCAGCAGATTCGGCCCTGGCATGTGTCCGATGCCGCGGTGCTGGGCCTGCTGTCCACCGTCAAGCGCGAAGACTTCGTTCCCGCCGCACACAAGGGCCTGGCCTTTGCAGATCTGGAGATCCCGTTGATGGGTTCCGGCGACGAAGCCATCGCCAGCGGCCAGTGCATGCTGGAACCCCGGCTGGACGCCCGCATGCTACAGGACTTGGCCGTGCGCCCCACAGACACCGTACTCGAAATCGGCGGCGGCTCCGGCTACATGGCCGCACTGCTGGGCAGCCTGGCGCAACGCGTCCTCACACTCGAAATCAATGCCGACCTGGCCGCCACGGCCCGTAACAACCTACGCTATGCAGGCATCCAGAATGTCGAAGTACGCCACGCAGACGGCGCAAAAATGGGCACCGCCGACGGCAGCTTTGACGTCATCGCGCTGAGCGGCTCGGTCGCCGAAGTACCCCACAGCTTGCTGAGCCTGTTGAAGGTGGGCGGCCGACTGGGTGCCATCGTGGGTGAAGAGCCCGTGATGCGCGCCACCATCGTGACCCGCACCAGCGACACCACCTTCAGCACCGTGCAAAGCTGGGACACTGTCGCACCGCGTCTGCAAAACTTCCCCGAGCCTTCGCGCTTCAAACTCTGAAGCCCCACCCATGATTGCGCAAGTACGCCCCCAAGATCTCGCCCAGTGGTTGAACGGCGTGCGCGCAATCGGTGAACCGGTGGTGTTGGACGTGCGCGAGCCGCATGAGATACAAACCGCCAGTGTGACGGCAGACGGATTTACCTTGCTGGCCATCCCCATGCACAGCATCCCCGCGCGCCTGGCCGAGCTGGGCCCGCAGCAGCCCATAGCCTGCCTGTGCCACCACGGCGGGCGCAGCATGCAGGTTGCCCACTTTTTGGCCGGCCACGGATTCGAGCACCTTGCCAATATTGCTGGTGGCATCCACGCCTGGTCTGCCGAGCTCGACCCCAGCATTGCGCGCTATTAACGCTATTAACCACTCCAACTTTTCATAAGCCTGAGAAACACAACCATGACCCGTCACACCGCCTCGTCGAGTTTTCGCCTTGTTCCCCTGATGCTCGCACTGGGTGCCAGCGTGTCCTTCTCAGCGCAGGCCCAAAGCCTGGTGGATCTGTACAACGCAGCCCAGAGCTATGACGCAACCTACCAATCGGCCAAGTCCCAATACGATGCATCTTTGGCCAAGGCCGCCCAGGCCAAGGCCCTGCTGTTGCCGACCGCCGGTCTGACGATCAGCACCACGCAGACCAACCAGGATACGAAGGCTCCGGCCATTGCCGCCAACAACTTCACTTACCAAACGGACACCGGCACGGTGGGCGTGTCGCAGCCCCTGTACCGCCCCGCCAACTGGGCCACTTACGAACAGGGCAAGAAGCAGGTGGATCTGGCCCAGGCCACACTTCTGGCCGCCGACCAGGACCTGATCATCCGCGTCAGCCAGGCCTACTTTGACGTGCTGGCCGCCACCGACAACCTGGCTTTTGTGAAGAGCCAAAAAACCGCCGTGGGTGAACAATTGGCATCGGCCAAACGCAATTTTGAAGTCGGCACTTCCACCATCACCGACTCCCGCGAAGCCCAGGCCCGCTACGACCTGGTGACTGCGCAAGAGCTGGCCGCCGAAAACGATTTGCTGGTGAAGACCCTGGCCCTGAACCAGTTGGTGGGCCAGCCCAATGCCACGCCCAAGCCCTTGAAGACACCCGTGGTGCTCGGCCCCGTAGAGCCGGCCGACGTGAACCAATGGGTACTCCAGTCTGAAGCCAACAACCCCGGCATCAAGCTGCAACAAGTGGCGCTGGACGTGGCCCAGTTGGAGACCGAGAAAGCCAAGGCCGGCCACAAACCCACACTGGACCTGACCGGTAGCTATACCTCGGTTGCCAACCGCAACGGATCGGCCTCTGGCCCCACGGTGGACAGCCGTGCCAACGTCAGCAATATTGGCGTGACATTCACCCTGCCCCTGTTTGCTGGCTTCTCGACCCAGAACCGTATCAAAGAAACCCTGTCGCTGGAAGACAAGGCCCGCACCGACCTGGAAGCAACCAAGCGCACCGTGGCCCAAGGCACCCGCACCGCCTACTATGGCGTGCAGTCCGGCCAGGCCCAGGTGCTAGCGCTGCAAGCCGCCGAAGCCTCCAGCCAAAGCGCGCTGGAAGCCAACCAGTTGGGTTACCAAGTGGGAGTGCGCATCAACATTGATGTGCTCAATTCCCAAAGCCAGTTGTTCGACACCAAGGCCAAGCTGGCCAAGGCCCGCTATGACGTGCTGGTGGGCGGGCTCAAACTGCGCCAGGCCGCTGGCACGCTAAAGGCGGAAGACCTGCAGCCGGTCAACAGCCAGTTGACGCAGTAAAACGATTAGGAAGCTGCCAACAAGCCCTGCACGGCCAGCGCAGTGCGCTTGGCAGCACCACCATGCTCCAGCCCGAGCGCCCGTGCGGCGGCTTGGGCTTTTTGCAATTCAGGCTTTGACTGCAGCAGCGCCAGGGCCTTGGTTATGGCGTGTGGCATATCGGGCTGTGTGAACGCGGCACCCGCCTGCGCTGCCAGCTCTGCCGCTTGGGCAAAGTTGAAGGTGTGCGGCCCCATCACCACCGGGCAACCGCAAGCCGTAGCCTCGATCAGGTTGTGCCCGCCCAGTGGTGCAAAACTGCCGCCCAGCAAAGCCACATCCGACAGCGCGTAATACAGCGCCATCTCCCCCATGGAGTCCCCCAGCCAGATGTCCGCGGTCTGCGGTGCGTCCGTCCACTGGCTACGGCGCGATACGGTAAAGCCTTCGGACTCGCACAGGGCCGCAACCACATCAAAGCGCTGGGGATGGCGCGGCACCAGCATCCACTGCACTGCAGGGTATGCTATGTTTTTGATAGCGGTATGCGTAGATTCGGCGAGGGCTAGAGCCCGTTTTTGCTTAAGCGTTTGCAGGAAAACGGCCTCTTCACCATCCCGCGTGTTGGCAAACACGACGACGGGCCTTGCCTGCGCACTGCGCCAGGTCTGGCCCAGGCTCAACTGCGCGGCATCCGGTGTCGCGTCGAATTTGAAGTTGCCATACACACCCTTCACCGGTGCACCCAATTCGGCTAGCCGCGCGGCGTCGGCTGCTGCCTGTGCCCATACCCCACGCAGGCCGGTATAGGCAGGGCGTGCCAGCCACTCCAAGCGCAGCGATGCTTTTAGCGACTTCTCGCTCATGCGTGCGTTGACCAGGCACAGGGGCACATTGCGCGCTTTGCACGCGACCACCATATTCGGCCACACCTCGGTCTCCACCAACAAGCCCACGCGGGGCTGGAAATGGGTCAGGAATCGTTTGACGACGGCTGGTGTGTCCCACGGTTGCCAGACCTGCACATCCCCGGCCTGCAGCAGCGACCTGCCCTGCACGCGGCCAGTGGCCGTGCCGTGTGTCAGCAGCAGGTGCATGCCGGGAAAGACTGCGCGCAGTTCAGCGATCAGTTCTGCTGCGGCACGGGTCTCACCCAGTGACACGGCGTGTACCCATACGAAGAATGGGCCACTGCCAGCAGACGTTTTTTCAGCATCGTAGTAACCGAAGCGCTCTTCAACATGCTCGCCATACTCAGGCTCCTTGGCCGCGCGTCGACGCAGCTTGGCGCGTACAAAAGGCTGCAGCAGCCACATCAACACAGAGTACAGAGCGCGCCAGAGCATCGTTAACGGCAGAACACCGGCGTGTCCAAACGGTCCCAGGCATTCCACACCGCATCCACATCGGGCGTGGGGCTGGCAAACACGCTGACTTGCGGCGAAGTCTTGGGCTCGGCCTGTGGCGGCCCGGTGCGCCAGGCCGTGTCGAAGTTGTAGATCTGCACATGGGGCAAGCCCAGCGCCACGGCGATATGACTCAGGCCACTGTCGACACCGATCACTCCGGCACATTGCGCCATGGTGTCGGTCACCGCATCAAGGCCCAGAGGCGGCCAAACCCAGGCGTCGTCCAGCGCCGCGGCAATCGTTTCGCTGACCGCCTTTTCGGCAGCATTGCCATGCGCCAACGCGACCGCAAAACCGCTGTGGTTCAGGCGTTGACCCAGCGTAATCCACGCGGCGACAGGCCACTGCTTGTCGGCCCGCGAGCTGCCATGCACCAGCGCCACGCAGGCCTTGCGCGCCACGAACGAATTGCCAGGGCCACCCGTGGGGTCCCACGGCAGCGCGACGTGTTCGCCCGGCTTGAGCCCAAAGTGTGCCGGGCCTTCCAGCGTGTAGCCCAGCGCCTGGGCGCACAGCAGGCGCGCGCGCTGCACGGCATGCACATGCGGCTCCAGGCGAATAGCGACATCGGCCACCCAGCGCGTCGGCGCTTCGTAACCCGAGCCTTCCGTCTGGTTTGCCATGGCGATGCGTCGGCCATCTGGCGTGGTGCGCGCCAGCCAGGCCACCAGTGCGGACTTGCTCAGGCCTTGCAGGTCGATAACCGCGTCGTAACGCTCGGCTTGCAGCTTGTGTTTGAAAGCCCGCCACTCGGCGCGCGTCTTCTGCGCAAAGGGTGTCTTGCGCCATGTGCGCAGTTCGCAGGGGATGACCCTGTGCACGCCTTCGCAACGGGTGACCAGCGGCGCAAAGGCACGCTCCACAACCCAGTCGATTTCGGCGTTTGGATACGCGCGCCGAATATCCTGCACAGCCGGCATGGCATGCACAACATCGCCCAGCGATGACAGCTTGACGACGAGAATCTTGCCCCCACGCTTCCCCCCTGCGTGTGGGTCGCTGCCCCCCGAGGGGGCGCGTTCTTCCTTGGGGCGGCCCGGCGGAAGAACCTTTTCGGGCGTTCGCGGTTGATTCAATGCGCGGCCTCGGCAAAACTGGCGTCGGGCTTGACCGAGCGCAGCAGTGTGAGCATGTCTTCCTGGATGCGGTGCAAGGCTTCGGGCGTGTGGCCCTCGAAGCGCAGCACCAGCACCGGCGTGGTGTTGGACGCGCGGATCAGTCCAAATCCATCGGGCCAATCGACGCGCACACCGTCAATCGTATTGATCGTCGCAGGCGGTGAAAACGAGGCCTTGGCCACCAGTTGCTCCACCAAAACATGGGGCTCGCCTTCCGCGCATTGCACATTCAATTCTGGCGTCGAGAAACTGGTCGGCAAATCATTGAGCATCACGCCCGCATCGGCCACGCGGCTGACGATCTCCAGCAGGCGGCAACCGGCGTACGTGCCGTCGTCAAAGCCGTACCAGCGTTCTTTGAAGAAGATGTGGCCGCTCATCTCGCCACCCAGCGGCGAATCGATCTCGCGCATCTTGGCCTTGATCAGCGAGTGGCCGGTCTTGAACATCAGCGGCACGCCACCGGCGGCGGTGATGGCAGGCGCCAGGCGCTGCGAGCATTTCACGTCATAGACGATGGTTCCGCCGGGCACGCGGCTCAGCACGTCGCGGGCGAACAGCATCATCTGGCGGTCGGGGTAGATATTGGTGCCGTCCTTGGTGACGATGCCCAGACGGTCACCGTCACCATCAAAGGCCAGGCCCAATTCTGCGTCGCCAACCTGCAACGCGGCTATCAGGTCCTTCAAATTCTCGGGCTTGCTGGGGTCGGGGTGGTGGTTGGGGAAGTTGCCATCCACTTCGCTGAACAGCTCGGTCACCTCGCAGCCAATGGCGCGCAGGATGGCCGGGGCTGACGCACCGGCCACGCCATTGCCGCAGTCCACCACAATCTTGATCGGCCGCGCCAGCTTGATGTCACCGACGATGCGCGTTTGATAGGCCTCCAGCACATCGGCCGTCTGGCGTGCACCGCCGGATTTGAGTGTCCAGCCATCGGACTCCATGATCTTGCGCAGGTTCTGGATGTCATCGCCATAAATGGCGCGCCCGGCCAACACCATCTTGAAACCGTTGTAATCCTTGGGGTTATGGCTGCCCGTGACCTGGATACCGCTGCGGCACAGCGTGCTGGCCGCAAAGTACAGCATGGGCGTAGTGACCATGCCGATATCGATAACGGTGATGCCCGCGTCTTGCAGACCGGCCATCAATGCATCGGCCAGTGAAGGCCCGCTCAAACGCCCATCGCGCCCGACGGCAACTGTGGTCTGCCCTTCGGCCAAGGCCACCGTGCCAAAGGCCCGGCCCAGGCCGCGTGCCATGGCTTCGTTGATGGTGGACGGCACAACGCCGCGGATGTCATAGGCTTTGAAGATGCCGGGCGAGAGATTCATCATGGTGTAGTTCTTTTCCCTGAGCGAGTAGTCGGTTGGCGAGGACAAAATGCTAGCGCTCGGCCTGAGCGGGGGATTGTAGGTGTGCGGCACCTGGATTACTGCTACCGACCGCACGGACGGAGCGGGTGCCCGGGCTCATAAGGCTGGCGTTTCGAAGCTGGCTCAAGCATGCGTTTCGCTCGGCTGAAAGCCAAATCAAAGCCAAATGTCAGAACTGTTTGACCGTCTTAGCGCTGGTCCAAAGTGAAGAGCCAATAAGAAAACAACAACAAGCCGACGCCGGTAACCAGGAACTGAAGACTATCCGCCTCAACCGCCAGGGCAAGCGCAGCAGCAGCCAAACAAGCTACGACAAGGCTACTTCGGCGGCGCGCTAGCGGAGAAAGCAAATTCTCAGACTCGGCGCGCTTGCGGACGAGGCGAGCCCCGACCCAAACGAAACCTACCCCAAAGGCAAGGATTACCAGCGAAAAAATAGCAGCGCCCAACGGATGTGGGTATGGCGTAGACGGACGATGGAAGAAGAAAACTGCTCCGAATGCCGCGAAGGCTAGACCGCCTGCAATGACGATGCAGGCCAATAGCACGCGGGTAGCGGGATGGAGGGAGACTTTCGTGTCCAACAGATTGCGAATGGACGGTTCCTCGAGGGACATGGATTAGTGTTCTGAATTGTCGATTAGTAGTTGAGACGCAGACCGCTGCACTCGTCAGCAGCGCCCATCCCCTTACGCCTCTTTGAACCGGGTCGCCCATCCTGGCGAAATACGGTAAATGCCTGGGTCGATTTGCCGACACATCGTGTGGCTGTCACTATAGCCCACCAACTCCCGCCAATGTCCGCCAATGCCCGCGCCGGGTCAATGCCAGAAACCGCCATGAACAAGGCATAAGGCATCTCCCAGCCACGTGTCCGAAAATGGCTACTTCCCACCGCCCCGCTGCGTATCATTCCCAGCATGCAAGCCGCAACCCCCATCAGCATCCGCACCAATACCCCCGCCGAGGACGACGCCTGCTACCTGGCGCTGAAGGCGCGGGATGCGCGGTTTGATGGTCGCTTCTTCACGGCCGTCAGCTCCACCGGCGTCTACTGTCGGCCGGTGTGCCGGGTGCGTACGCCCAAGCGTGAGAACTGCAGTTTCTTCGCACTGGCGGCGCAGGCCGAATCTGCGGGCTACCGACCTTGCCTGCGCTGCCGGCCCGAGTTGGCGCCGGGTGCCACTCCGCTGAATGGCGCGGCTCTGGGCAGCCTGCAAAACTGGTCTACGCAAGATGCGTCCGCCATCCTGGCGCAACAGGCCGCGCGCCTACTGGACGAGCCCGCGTTGTGGAGCGATGGCGCGCCGTCGATGGCTGACCTAGCCACGCGGCTGGGCGTCAGCGAACGCCACGTGCGCCGCATTTTTGAGACGCATTGGGGCGTGTCGCCATTACAGTATTTGCAGACCCGCCGCCTGCTGATGGCCAAGCGCTTGTTGACGGATACGCAGTTGCCGGTGACGCAGGTTGCGGCCCTCAGCGGCTTCAGCAGCCTGCGCCGCTTCAATGCCAGTTTTGTCGAACACTACCGCCTGCAACCGCGTCAACTGCGTAAGGAACGCGGGCCGGTAGACACCGCGCCTGAATCCACCGGCATTGTGCTCAAGGGCGCGTATCGCCCACCGTATGACGTGGCCGCCATGCTGGGCTTCTTCGCCACGCGCCATATTGTCGGCATGGAACTGGTCGACACGACGCAGCTGACACTGGCCCGCACGCTGTCGCTGAATGTGGCCAAACACAGTTATAGCGGCTGGGTGCAGGCGCGCTTTGTGCCGGACACCTGTGCCGTTGTCTTCCACATCAGCAATACCCTGGGCGATGCGCTGCCCCAGGTGTTGGCCCGGATGCGCGCCATGCTGGACCTGGACGCCGAGCCTGCGGCCATCAACCCATGCATGCAAGACGACTTTCCCGGTGCGGACGGCCTGCGCGTGCCAGGCTGTGCGGACGGCTTTGAACTGGGCGTGCGTGCCATCCTGGGCCAGCAGATCACGGTGCAAGCGGCACGCACTTTGGGAGCACGTTTGGTGGAGCGTCTGGGCACTGAATTGCCCAATCCGCTGCCGGGTTTGAACCGACTCTTCCCTACGCCCCAAGCCTTGGCGCAGGCCACAGGCGAGGAGCTGGGGCAGATGGGCATCGTCCGCCAACGCCAGCGCGCCATCCAGTCGCTCGCGCAAGCGGTGATCAATGGCGACGTGGTGCTGCAACCTGGCGTGGACATACCCGCCACGCTGGCCGCGCTACAGGCCCTGCCCGGCATAGGGCCTTGGACGGCACAGTACATTGCGATGCGCGCGCTGCGCTGGCCCGATGCCTTTGTGGCCGGTGACGTAGCCCTGCAAAACGCCTTGGGCGTGCGCACTGCTGCCAATCCGCAGCAGGCCGCCGAGGCAGCGTCCCAGCGCTGGAAGCCGTGGCGCAGTTACGCGGTGGTGCGCGCCTGGGCCAGCCTGGCCGCAGCATCCAAGACCGCAGTTACGGACAAGATTCCCGATTGAAACTCCTTCAAACACTACTATTTTTATAGCGGTAGAACCATATTTCACGAGAGCTAGCGCCTGATTTAACATGAACACATCCCGTAAAACCGTTCGCTGCGGATTTGACAGCCCCTGGGGGCCGATGACCCTGGTCGCCCATGACGATGCCCTGGTCTGGGTCGGCTTTGACGGCCAGAGGCATGCGCCTGATTTCAGCCAGTGGCCAATGTCCACTGACCACCCCATACTGCGCATGGCCGCGGACGAACTGCGGCAATACTTTGCCGGGGAGCGTAGCCAGTTCGATGTGCCCGTGGACCTGAGCCGCGGCACCCCGTTCCAACAAAGTGTGTGGGCCGCACTGCTCAATATCGCACCGGGTGCAACGGTCAGTTATGGCGCCATCAGCCAAGGCCTGGGCAAAGCCAACGCCGTGCGTGCGGTAGGTGGTGCCGTGGGGCGCAACCCCATCAGCATCATCGTGCCTTGCCACCGCGTGGTGGGCAGCAATGGTGCGATGACCGGGTACGCCGGCGGCCTACCGCGTAAGGTCGCGCTGCTGCAATTGGAGAGCCGCCTGTGAGCACCGCCGCAACAACACCGGTCACTACCGCGAAAGCAGCAGGCACTCCCGCCAGGGTGTGGTTGCTGGATTTCGTGCTGCTGGCCGCGATCTGGGGCGCGTCCTTCTTGTTCATGCGCTTTGGCGCCAAAGAGCTGGGCGTGTTCGCCACCTCGGGCTTGCGCGTGGCGATTGCCGCGCTATTCCTGCTGCCTGTGTTGCTGCTGCGCGGCCACGGCGCCACTCTGCGCCAGCATTGGAAGCTGAGCTTTGTCGTCGGCATTCTGAATTCGGCCATACCGTTTGCGTGTTTCAGCTTTGCACTGTTGTCGATCACCACTGGGCTGTCGTCGATATTGAACGCAACTACGCCATTGTTTGGCGCCGTCATCGCCTGGCTGTGGCTCAAGGACCGACCTACGGGTTCGCGCGCTGTGGGTTTGCTGATAGGCTTTGCAGGGGTCGCGCTGCTGGCCTGGGACAAGGCCAGCTTCAAGCCCGACGCCAGCGGCAATGCCACCGGCTGGGCGGTGCTGGCATGCCTGCTGGCCACGCTGTGCTACGGCATAGCGGCCAGCTTTACCAAGCGTTATCTGTCTGGCCTGCCGTCTTTGGTCACAGCCACTGGCAGCCAACTGGGTGCGTCCATCGTTCTGGTGCCGCTGGCTTGGTGGTTCTGGCCCACGCAGGTGATATCGCTAAACGCCTGGTTGACCGTGATCGCGCTAGGCGTGTTGTGCACCGGCGTGGCCTACATCTTGTACTTCCGCCTGATTGAGCGGGCCGGGCCCGCACGGGCCTTGTCGGTGACGTTTGCAATACCGGTGTTTGCGCTACTCTACGGCGGGGTGTTGCTGGGTGAAGCAGTCACATCGTGGATGTTGATCTGCGGCGTGGTCATCATCGTGGGCACCAGCCTGTCGACCGGACTGGTGCGTTTCAGCCGCAAATAGCGCTGCGACGGAGCCTGGGGGCCAACAACTCGCCGCCGGGCCGCCCCAAGGTGAGTTAGCCCCCTCGGGGGGCCGTGACCCGCAAAGCGGCGGAGCGTGGGGGCAAAACTGTCTACTGCATCGCCCCTGCCATCACGTTGATACTCAGGGCCAGCACCAGCATGTTGAACGCAAAGGCCGACAGGCTGTGCAGCAGCGTCAGGCGGCGCATGTGGCGTGAAGTAACCACCACATCCGACACTTGCGACGTCATGCCGACCACGTGGGCATAGTACAAAAAGTCGAAATAGTCGGGCGCCTGCTTACCGGGAAACTCCAGCCCCGCCCCCTGGGATGCGCTGTGGGATTCGCATTGGTAGTAGAGGTGGGCATAGTGGAACGCAAAGATCGTTTGCATCAGCAGCCACGATGCCGCCAGCGCCAGCATGGACAGGCCCAAATGCGCCAGACGCTGGGTTGCCTCCAGGTCTTTTACATGCTGCAGCATCAGTGCGATGGCACCCGCACTGGCAAAGACGGACAGCAGCAACAGGCTGGACAACATCCAACCGGATTGATCCTGTGCCAGCGCACGTGCGCGGGTACGTTTGGCGTCAAAGCGCACAGCCAGCCACCAGGCCAATGCCAAAAACGTGAAGGATCCGGTGCACCACGACAGCAAAACGTGGTCGGACCAAGTGACGGGCAGTGGTATTAGGGCCACAATGGCACCGATCACGGCACCATAAATTAGGCGCTGATGGCCAGTGGTTTCAGAAAAATGAGAATGCATAGCGCATTGTCGCGCGTAATTTTGGTGCAAACTTAGCGTTACCGCGGTGTGGGGCGGTTGTTGGAATCCACACAGGTGATGAACATCAAAGGCATTGCACATGCGCATTTCACGTTGGATCGCTTACCTGACGGTGCTGGCACCCTGCGCATGCTGGGCCGATAGTGCTGCAGCCAGCCGGTGGATCGAGCAGGAGTTCAAGCCCTCCTCCCTTACACGCGAACAGCAGCAGCAAGAACTGCAGTGGTTCATGCAGGCGGCAGATCGCCTCAGGCGCCAGGGCATCTCGTCCGTCCATGTAGTGTCGGAAAAAATCGACACCCACGAGTACGAATCGCGCACGCTGGCCAAAGCCTTTGAAGAGATTACCGGCATTGCCGTGCAGCACGACATCATGCCCGAGGGGGATTTGGTGGACAAGCTGTACGCGGCTATCCAAACCGGTAAGTCCGAATATGACGGCTGGATATCGGACTCGGATCTCATTGGCACCCACTACCGCTATGGCTCGGTCGTGCCGCTGTCGGACTTCATGCAAGGCGCGGGCAAAGAGTACACCAACCCGTGGCTGGACCTGGCGGACTTTATCGGTACGTCGTTCACCACTGCGCCCGACGGCAAGATGTACCAGCTGCCAGACCAGCAGTTTGCGAATCTGTACTGGTTTCGCGCCGACTGGTTCGCGCGCAAAGATTTGAAAAACGCCTTTCGCGCCAAGTATGGCTATGAGTTGGGTGTGCCCCTGAACTGGTCGGCTTACGAGGACATTGCCAGCTTCTTCAGCAACGACGTCAAGGAGTTGGATGGCAAAAAGGTGTTCGGCCATATGGATTACGGCAAGCGCGATCCATCGCTGGGCTGGCGTTTTACCGATGCCTGGTTGTCGATGGCGGGCGCCGCCGACAAGGGCATACCCAACGGCCTTCCCGTAGACGAATGGGGCATTCGCGTGGCCACTGACCAGTGCACACCGGTCGGTGCATCGGTTGAGCGCGGTGGCGCTACCAACTCACCGGCGGCTGTGTTTGCGTTGACCAAATATGTGCAATGGCTCAAGCAATATGCGCCCCCCGAAGCCGTCAACATGACATTTACCGACGCCGGGCCGGTGCCCGCGCAGGGTCAGATTGCGCAACAAATTTTTTGGTATACGGCCTTCACCGCGTCGCTAACCCAACCAGGCACCGCGGCGGTCAACAAGGACGGCAGCCCGAAATGGCGCATGGCGCCCTCGCCCCACGGCCCGTATTGGAAGACCGGCATGCAAAACGGTTACCAGGATGTTGGCTCTTGGACGTTTCTGAAATCGACGCCGCTGCCCCATATGACGGCTGCCTGGCTATACGCGCAGTTCGTTACATCGAAGACCGTGTCGCTGCGCAAGTCCATCGTCGGGTTGACGTTCATCCGCGAATCCGACATCAAGCACGACTACTTCACACAAAATGCTGGCCGCTATGGCGGACTGATCGAGTTCTACCGCAGCCCGGCACGCGTGGCGTGGACGCCCACCGGCAACAACGTGCCAGACTATCCCCGCATGGCCAGCCTATGGTGGCCACACATAGCCAGCGCTATCAACGGCGAAAAAACCCCGCAAGCTGCCATGGACAGTCTGGCCCTGGCTATGGATCAGGTGCTGGCGGACTTGCAACGCATCGGCATGCAGCGTTGTACGCCCCGACTCAACCCCAAGCGCGATGCTGCGCTGCGCCTCTCCAACAAAGGCGCACCCTGGCAAAAACTGGCCATTGAGAAGCCCAAGGGCGAAACCATTGCCTATGAGCGCCTGCTGCAAGCCTGGAAAGAGGGCCGCGTGCAATGACAACCACGCTGCACGACCGCGCCACGCCGGCCTTGTCGCGCACCCATGCAGCGCTGCTGCTGTTCGCGGTTGTGACCACATTGACTATTGCCGGGCAGACCTGGTGGGCCATTGCGCAAGATAAGCAGCAGACGTTGACGTCGGAGACCAACAATGGGCTGGTGGCCGTGCGCCTGATGGAAGAACATGCCAGCCAAACCCTGCAGGATGCCGTGCATACGCTGGACCGCGTGGCCCGCGCTGGGCGCGCCAGCAACGAGTTTGAAAACCCGCAGCGCATACGCAGCATCGTCGCTACCCATGATATTGGCCACAGCCGACACTTGAAGGCGCTGCAATACGTAACACCCGAAGGCATGGGCTGGATCAGTTCGCCCGACTACCCCACGCACCAGACCGACGCGGCCTTGCGCAGCCACATCCAATATCTGCTGAAGAACCCGGCCGACCACGGGGCCGTGGTCGGACACCCGTACGCCAGCGCCTATGACAGCCAGTGGGTTATTCCGGTGGCGCGCACCTTGTACAACCTCAGCGACAAAGCAGTCGGCGTCATCAGCGTGGACATACGCCTGAGCTATTTCGGCACGCTGTATTCACGGGTAGCCCAGGAAAACAATGCCAGCGTCACGCTGCTGTCGGACCAGGGCTTCATACTGGCGCGCTCGCCGTTTGAAGCACGCTATGTGGACCGCGACGTGTCAGATGCAACGCTGCTAAATACGCTGCGCAACACCACGGTCGAGGGCTCATTTGACGACGAAACTTTTCTGGACGATGACGAAGGCTCCAAGCTTTATACGTTTCGCAAACTGGCTGGCTTTCCGATCACCATGGTCTATGCGCGAGACTATGCCAACGTGCTGGCACCGTGGGAACGCCGCACCTTTGAACGCTTGCTATTGGCAGCATTCAGCATCGCTCTGCTCGCGACACTGACCTTTACGCTGCGCATCTACATAAGGCGGTTGCAGCGCACCCAGTACTCCCTGCGCGAAAGCGAAGCCAAGTTTTTTGAATTGTTTCGCCAATCCCCAGTGCCACATGCGCTCGTGCGCCACGCCAATGGGCAGTTTGTCGAAACCAACGACGCCTGGCTCCAGCAGTTTGGCTACCGCATTGAAGACGTCATTGGACAGACTGCTATGGACCTGGGTATTTGGCAGAACCCGGTGCACCGCGATCACATGATGCAGAACCTGGAAAAAGAAGGCTTCCTGGACCGCTATGAGGTCGTTCACCGCCACCACGATGGCCATACCATGGTCTGCCTGATGTCGGGGCGCTCCCTGCAAACCGGTAAGGAGCGGTTGATCCTCTTCACGCTACTGGATGTGACGCGCCAGCGTGAGGCAGAGCGAGAAATCCGGCACATGAATCAGGAGCTTGAGCTGCGCGTGCAGGCGCGCACCGAAAAGCTTGCAATCGCCAACCATGAACTCAGCGTGGCACTGGAATCGGTACGTGCGATGCAAACGGAGCTGGTGCGCTCCGAAAAACTTGCGGCACTGGGCTCGCTGGTGGCCGGTGTGGCGCACGAGCTCAACACGCCGATTGGCAACAGCGTGACCGTGGGCAGTACGCTGCAGCACCAGGTGGCGGATTTGGCCATGGCCTTTGAGAAGGGCGAACTGCGCCGCTCTACGCTGCAGACTTTTACGGAGAATGCCATCCACGGAACCGATATTTTGATGCGCGCGTTAAGCCGTGCCAGTGAACTGATCGGCAGCTTCAAGCGTGTAGCGGTAGACCAGTCCAGCGATCAGCGCCGTCGATTTGATTTGCAAACCACGCTGCGCGAAGTTTGCCTGACGCTGGAGCCCATGTACAAAAGCACCCCGTTCGATTTGACACTGGCGCTACCGGACCGCATTGAGATGGATAGTTTTCCCGGTGCGCTGGGGCAGTTGATTACCAACTTCGTCAGCAACGCGATGCAACACGGCTTTGAGGGGCGTGCGCGCGGGCAAATGCATGTGCGGGCCGAGGCCTCGGGCGCCGACCATATGGTGCTGCAGTTTAGCGACGACGGCATTGGTATGTCGGAGGACACACGCAACCGGGTGTTCGACCCATTCTTCACCACCAAGCTGGGGCAAGGTGGCTCCGGCTTGGGAATGAACATCGTCTATAACATCGTCCACGAAGTATTGGGTGGCAGCATCGAGATTGCATCTAGCCCGGATGCCGGCACGCTGATCACCGTGCGCATTCCCGTGCGCGCGCCCTGAACTGGGCGCACGCCCGTGCGGCGTTTTACTGGCGAATGACGTCCGCGCCTGCCGGTGGGTTGAACTTGAAAGCCGCCGGCTCAACCGCCGCGTTGGCCTTGAAACCATTGAAGCGCAGGCTGGACTTCTGGCCAAAGCTGTCTACGATCTCCAGCACAGCGAGATCACTGGCTTTGAAGCCCACACGCACGGTTTGCAGCGCACTGTCCTTGGCTTTGGGTGTTGCCAGCACCCATTCCAGGCCTTCGCTGTTGGCATCGTCCTTCAGTACAAAGTCGGCCTGCAAGGCCTTCAAGTCAGCGGCGGATGCAATCAGTGCTGCGGGTGTGGAGCCCAGTGCCTGGGCTTGCGCGCGCGAGGTCACCTGGTTCAGGTCCACGTCGTACAGCCACAGCGTCTGGCCGTCGGCGACGATGGTTTGCTCAAACGGCTTTTTGTAGACAAAGCGGAAGCGGCCCGGGCGGGAAAACTCGAACACACCACTGGACGTCTTGGAACGCGCGCTCTGGCCTTCCTTGGCGGGCACGGTCACCACCTGCGTGAAGTCGGTATGCGCGGTTTTGACCGTTTTGACGAATGCTTCCAAGCTTTCCAGGCCGGTAGCCCTCGCTGATATTGCACATGTAGCTATCAAAATAGTAGCAGTCAGTAATTTTTTCACAGTAGCCTTGAATGTAGTTACTCGGCGCGCGCAGGCACCAGGATATCGCGCTGGCCGTTGGTGCTCATGGCGCTGACCAGTCCGGCCTTCTCCATGTCTTCCACCAAACGCGCCGCGCGGTTGTAGCCAATCTTCAGGTGGCGTTGCACCAGCGAGATGCTGGCCTTGCGGTTTTTCAGCACAACTTCCACGGCCTGGTCGTACATAGGGTCTTTCTCGCCACCGCCCGCGCCGTCCACACCGGGTTCACCTTCGCCGTCGACGGTGCCGCCTTCCAGCACACCTTCAACGTAATTGGGCTCACCCTGGCTCTTCAGGTAGCTGACCACGCGGTGCACCTCTTCGTCGCTGACAAAGGCGCCGTGCACGCGAACGGGGAAGCCGGTACCGCTGGCCATATACAACATGTCGCCCATGCCCAGCAGGGCTTCAGCGCCCATCTGGTCCAGGATGGTGCGGCTGTCGATCTTGGAGCCCACCGAGAAGGCAATACGGGTCGGGATATTGGCCTTGATCAGGCCGGTGATCACATCCACGCTGGGGCGCTGCGTGGCCAAAATCAGGTGGATGCCGGCGGCACGCGCCTTTTGCGCCAGGCGGGCGATCAGCTCTTCGATCTTCTTGCCGACCACCATCATCAGATCGGCCAGCTCGTCGATGACAACAACGATATGCGGCAGGCGCTCCAGCGGCTCGGGAGATTCGGGTGTCAGGCTAAACGGGTTGTAGATGAATTCGCCGCGCGCCTTGGCTTCGTCCATCTTGTTGTTGTAGCCGGCCAGGTTGCGCACGCCCATCCTGCTGAGCAGTTTGTAGCGCCGCTCCATCTCGGCCACGCACCAGGTCAGGCCATGGGCGGCCTGTCGCATGTCTGTCACCACCGGTGCTATCAGATGCGGAATGCCTTCGTACACCGACATTTCCAGCATCTTGGGGTCGATCATCAACAGGCGCACATCGCGCGCCTCGGCCTTGTACAGCAGGCTCAAAATCATTGCATTGATACCGACCGACTTCCCCGAGCCGGTGGTACCCGCCACCAACACGTGGGGCATCTTGCCTAGATCGGCGACGATGGGGTTGCCGACGATGTCTTTACCCAGGCCCATGGTCAGCAAGGATTTGCTGTCGTTGTACACCTGTGAACCCAGGATTTCGGAGAGGCGAATGCTTTGGCGTTTGGCGTTGGGTAATTCCAGCGCCATGTAGTTCTTGCCGGGAATGGTCTCCACAACGCGAATGGATACCAGGCTGAGTGAACGCGCCAGATCCTTTGCAAGGCCGACGATTTGCGAGCCTTTGACGCCGGTCGCGGGCTCGATCTCGTACCGGGTGATCACCGGGCCTGGCTGTGCCAGCACCACGCGCACTTCGACGCCAAAATCCTTCAGCTTTTTCTCGATCATGCGGCTGGTCATTTCCAGCGTCTCGGGGGCTACCGTCTCTTGGCGCAATTGCGGGCCGTCCAGCAAATCTACCTGGGGCAACTTGCTGTCGGGCATCTCGGTGAACAGCGGCTTCTGGCGCTCCTTGGCGACGCGTTCGCTGCGCGGCGGGTCGACGATGATGGGCTCCATGATGACCATGGGCTGCGGGTGGTGCTCTATCGTTTCTTCGCGCTCTTCCAGCAGGATTTCTTCGCGTTCGCGCATGGCCCGTTGGCCCAGCACGCGGTCTTCGGCACGTTCACGCTCTTGCTTGCGCGACTGCACCAGCGAGTCCACCCAGGCGCCTATGCGCTCTGCCACATGCATCCATGAGAAACCAAACACCAACGCCGAGCCAATGACACCCAGGGCGATCGACACCAAACCAGAACCGGAGAAGCCCAGCCACTTGACGCTCAACGGCCCCATCAGGTAGCCCAGCGCGCCGCCGCTGTGGTCGGGCAGGCGTGGCTCCAGGCTGTACAACCGCGCCCATTCCAGCGAAGTGCTGGCGTACAGCAGCAGGGCCAGGCCGATCCAGAAGACAAATTTTCGCGGCACCGCATGACTGGCCGAGTCACCCCGCAAGCGGTTGGCCAAGAGAGCCAGCCACAGGCGCACGCCCACGGCCACGCACCACCAAGCCGAGAAACCCAGCAGAAAATAACTGACATCCGCCAACCAGGCGCCCAGGCGCCCGACCTTGTTAGCAATAGGCAGACCGGTGCCCGATGTGGACCATGCGGCGTCTTGTGCAGAGTAGGTCAGCAGCGCCGTCAGCCACAGCGCCAAGAAGACAAAACCGCCTATCAGCGCAATTTCGTTGACGAAACGGCCCATGCCGGTCGGCGTTTGGGGGCTGGGTTGGGCAGAAGAATGGAGGGTATGGAGAGAATAGGTCATGTAAAAACAGGCAGTCCCGGCAAGCTTAACGCACACCGCCTTCTTTTCTAACGTCGCAACACCCCTCAGCGTCTACGCAAAGGTATTTACAGGCCTCACGCTTATCGCGGGTGCGTACGCCGCTCTATAACCCGCACCGCGCCGGAGTCGAGCAACTGGATGAAGCCTTGTTCCTCAAAGTCTTTCATGACCCGGCTGACCATCTCGCGCGAGGCGCCGACCATTTTGGCCAGATCTTGGCGCGACACCTTGTCGCGGATCAGCAATGTGCCATCGGCATCCTGCACAGCGGAATCCAGTAGAACCTTGGCCACCCGCCCAAACACACCCACCAGAGCCAGTGAGCTGATGTTTTCACTGGCCTTGCGCAGGCGCTGCACCAGCACGCGCATCACGCTGTGGGCCATTTCCATGTTTTCGCTCAGGCAGCGCAAAAAGCTGTCGCGGCCCAGTACCAGCACATCAACTTGCTGGTCCGCCACGACGGTGGCCGAATGCGGCTCGTTGTCGATCAGGCTCATTTCGCCCACGTAGTCACCCGACTGGAGTGTGGCAAGAATCACCTCACGGCCCTTGTTGTCGGTCATCAGCACGCGGGTACGACCGGTCAGCACGATAAAGAGGGCGTCGGTCTTTCTGCCCTGCTCCACCAGAATCTCCCCACGCTTAAAACGCTTTTTGGCCACGGTGGCAGCCAGCGCCTCCGCTTGTGCAGGCGTGAGCATGGAGAACAGGGACACCCTGCGGATCAGATCCAGGTTACTCAGCATTGTCATCAAAATCGCTCCGGGACAGTCGCGCCGGCACTTCTTACAATCGGGGTCGCATTGAAAAGGCCTGCATTGCCCCGAAATGTACACGGCCCCGCTCTCGTCTTCCGCTACAAAAGGTTACTACTTCATGTCTGATCCCAAACACGCCAAAGTCCTGATCCTGGGCTCAGGCCCTGCTGGCTATACCGCTGCCGTCTACGCCGCACGCGCC
Organism: Rhodoferax sp.; assembly: GCF_025356155.1. Classification (GTDB taxonomy): domain Bacteria; phylum Pseudomonadota; class Gammaproteobacteria; order Burkholderiales; family Burkholderiaceae_C; genus Allorhodoferax. The sequence continues at coordinate 45,604 of NZ_JANXUQ010000199.1, forward strand.
AATCTCAACCCGGTTCTGGTGACGGGGATGGCACAAGGTGGTCAATTGATGACCACGACCGAAGTCGACAACTGGCCGGCGGACGTACACGGTGTACAGGGCCCCGAGCTGATGCAGCGCTTCTTGGAGCATGCGGAGCGCTTCAAGACCGAAATTCTCTTTGACCACATCAGCGCGGTAGATCTGTCCAAGCGCCCGTTCACGCTGACCGGTGACAAAACCTACACCTGCGATGCGCTGATCATCGCCACCGGTGCATCGGCAAAATACTTGGGCCTGCCGAGCGAGACCGCGTTCATGGGCAAGGGCGTGTCGGGCTGCGCCACCTGTGACGGTTTCTTCTACCGCGACCAGGTGTGCTGTGTGGTCGGGGGGGGCAATACCGCTGTGGAAGAGGCTTTGTATTTGTCCAACATCGCCAGCAAGGTCTACCTGGTGCACCGCCGCGACAAGTTCAAGGCCGAGCCCATCTTGGTGGACAAGCTGATGGAAAAAGTAGCTGCTGGCAAGATAGAACTCAAAACCTTCCGCACGCTGGATGAAGTGCTGGGCGATGCATCGGGCGTAACTGGCATCCGCGTGCGCAGCACCAAGGACACCGACAGCACCGAGGATATCAAGCTCACCGGTTGTTTCATCGCCATTGGCCACTCGCCCAATACAGAGATTTTTCAGGGTCAACTGGAAATGGCGGGCGGCTACATCATCACCCAGGGCGGTCTTAAAGGCTTTGCTACGCAAACATCCATTCCCGGCGTGTTTGCTGCGGGCGACGTGCAGGACCATGTGTACCGTCAGGCCATCACCAGCGCTGGTACGGGTTGCATGGCGGCGCTGGATGCGCAGCGCTTTTTGGAACAAGACTAGGCTTGTAAACCGGCTTTAAGGGCCTACCCAAACGAATTGGTTATAATCCAAGGCTTTGCTGAATTCAGCCCGTGAGGGTTTGGGGTCAATAGCAATCACCGCCAAGCAGTCGACAAGCAATTGACAACTATTTGGTGAGGGGTTACCGCCACCCTTTTCATTGGCGAGGTGAGGCTAAAGCGAGATCGGACCGGCTAGGTTTGGTCGCCAGTGATAGCCGTTTTAATGTATCGGAGTGTCCTTATGGCACGCGTATGTGAAGTTACGGGCAAAGGCCCAATGGTCGGGAACAATGTTTCCCACGCCAACAACAAAACCAAGCGCCGGTTCCTGCCGAACCTGCAATACCGCCGTTTCTGGGTCGAGACAGAAAACCGTTGGATTCGCCTGCGGATTTCGAACGCAGGTCTGCGTTTGATCGACAAAAAGGGTATTGATGTTGTGCTCGCAGATTTGCGCGCACGGGGTCAGGCTTAACAAATAACTTGGGGACTGACCTTTAGCTCTGTCCCCAACTGAAAGGAACACCATGGCAACCAAAGGCGGACGCGAAAAAATCAAGCTGGAATCCACAGCAGGTACTGGTCATTTCTATACGACCAGCAAGAACAAGAAAACCATGCCCGAGAAGATGCTGATCAAGAAATTTGATCCCAAAGCTCGCAAGCATGTGGACTACAAGGAAATGAAGCTGAAGTAATTCAGGTTCTCCTCGTCCGAAGAAGCCCACCTCGTGTGGGCTTTTTTACGCCTGCAGCTTTTGTGTCTCCCGCCCGCAGTTGGCAAGGGGCAGGCCCCCACGGCACGTAGCACCGAGCAGGGGGGGGCTTCTTCAGGGCACTGGTGTCAGCTTGGCCACACTCAGAGCCAGCCATTTGGTGCCATGCCTGGGGAAGTTGATCTGGGCCCGCGCATCGTCGCCCGCACCCTCCAGCGTCAACACGGTGCCCTCTCCAAACTTGGCATGGAACACCAGCATACCCAACCGCAAACCGTGCTTGTTGACCTCTTCCTTGCGCACAACCGGTTTATCAAAAGTGCCTCCAGCCCTCGTGGAATCTGCGCATGACGCTCCTGATTGCATAGCAGAGTCGGCATTCCAACCTCGGCCAAAGTTCTGATTCTTCGGTGTCAGCCATTTCAACGCCGCTTCGGGCAGTTCTTCAAAAAAGCGGCTCTTCATGTTGAAACGGGTCTGGCCGTGCAGCATGCGTGACTGCGAATGGCTCAGGTACAGGCGCTTGCGCGCGCGGGTGATGGCTACGTACATCAGGCGACGCTCCTCCTCCAAGCCGTCGCGGTCGTTCATCGAGTTCTCGTGCGGGAACAGCCCCTCTTCCATGCCGGTGACGAACACGGCGTCAAACTCCAGGCCCTTGCTGGAATGCACGGTCATCAACTGGATGGCATCTTGACCCGCCTGGGCCATGTTGTCGCCCGCTTCCAGCGCCGCATGGGTCAGGAAGGCGACCAGTGGCGACAGCGTCTCGCCTGTGTCGCCAAATGTGTCGACTAGCTCTGGAGCATCCGTGTCCAGGCCCTGGCTTGCCGGACTCTGACCCGCTGCGGTCACCGTCATACCTGCGGCATCGCGGCCAAAGCCCTCCTGCATCACAAAGCTCTCGGCAGCATTGACCAGTTCGTCCAGATTCTCCAGCCTATCAGCGCCTTCGCGGTCGGCCTTGTAGTGGTCGATCAGACCGCTCTGGTCCAACATGGCTGCAATGATGTCGCGCAGGTTCATGCCCGCCGTTTGCTCACGCAATACGTCGATCTTGGCCACAAAGCCGGCAATGGCGGCGCCCGCCCGCCCGCCCAGCGTGCTGACCGCATCGTGCAGCGAACAACCCGTTGCCTTGGCGATGTCCTGCAACTGCTCGATACTGCGCGCGCCAATTCCGCGCGCCGGGAAGTTGACCACCCGCATGAAGCTGGTGTCGTCGTTGGGATTCTCCAGCAGGCGCAAATAGGCCAGCGCGTGCTTGATTTCCGCGCGCTCAAAAAAACGCAGACCGCCGTAAACGCGGTAAGGCATGGCGGCATTGAATAGCGCGGTTTCTATGACCCGGCTTTGCGCATTGCTGCGGTAGAGCACGGCAATTTCCTTGCGCTCAAAGCCTGCCTCCGTGCCGTTGTCGCGCACCAGTTGCTTCATCTCTTCGACCATCCACTGCGCCTCGGCAAAGTCGGTCGGAGCCTCGTAGACGCGAACGGGCTCGCCCGCACCCTGGTCAGTGCGCAGGTTCTTGCCCAGACGTTTGCTGTTGTGGCTGATCAGTGCATTCGCAGAGTCCAGAATGTTGCTATAGCTGCGGTAGTTTTGCTCCAGCTTGATCTGGTGCTGCACGTTGAATTCGGTCACAAAGTCGGCCATATTACCGACGCGCGCACCGCGGAAGGCGTAGATGCTCTGGTCGTCGTCGCCCACGGCAATCACGGCGCCTCCCGTGGTGTCAGGGCTGGCATTAGCGCCCTGCCCGGCCAGCATCTTGATCCACGCGTATTGCAGCTTATTAGTGTCCTGGAACTCGTCGATCAGGATGTGGCGAAAGCGGCGTTGGTAGTGCGCGCGGATGGGGTCGTTATCGCGAAGTAACTCGTAAGAGCGCAGCATCAGCTCGCCAAAATCGACCACGCCTTCGCGCTGGCACTGTTCTTCGTAGAGCTGATAGATATCAACCTTGCGCCGAGTCTCCTCATCACGCACTTCCACCATATTGGGGCGCAGGCCATCTTCTTTGCAGCCGCCTATAAACCACTGCATCTGCTTGGCCGGAAAGCGCTCGTCGTCAATATTGTTCTGCTTGCATAGGCGCTTGATGGCGCTGAGCTGGTCTTGTGTGTCCAGTATCTGGAAGGCCTGCGGCAAGTTGGCCATTTTGTAATGGGCGCGCAAAAAGCGGTTGCACAGGCCGTGGAAGGTGCCTATCCACATGCCGCGCACATTGACCGGCAGCATGGCGGAAAGGCGGGTCATCATTTCCTTGGCGGCCTTGTTGGTGAAAGTTACCGCCAGGATGCCGCCGGGCGAAACGAAACCGTTTTGCAACAGCCAGGCAATACGTGTGGTGAGCACCCGTGTCTTGCCGGAACCAGCGCCCGCCAATATCAGCGCGTGCTCTGCGGGCAGCGTAACGGCCGCGCTTTGCTCGGGATTGAGGGTAGCCAGCAGGGGGGATGGCGCAAAAGTTGCATGTGCAGTGCGTGAAAACATACGTGATTGTAGAAAGGACGCCATCACTGGTATGGGCGTGCACTAGGTGTCTTCCCGAATGGCTGTAAAAACTATGTAACAACCAGTATCATGATCCCGCTCCACCATGTTAAGGCTACGTGCTGAATGAATGTTCCATCCATGCTTTTCAAGTCAGTTCTGGCTGTTACCGCAGCCCTGCTGTTGTCCGCGTCTGCAATGTCCGCCACACTGGATGTTGGCGGCGTCAAGGTTGAAGACACACTGACCATCTACAACAACACGCTGCTGCTCAACGGGGCGGGCTTGGTCTCCAACGGCAAAGCACCCATGTATGTGGCCCAGATCTACGCCAAGCAGAAATTTAAGACGCTGGATGAACTGTTCGCCGTGCCCGGCCCGAAACGCCTGGTGCTCACCGCCATTAAGGAGGTTGACACCGGCCCCATCGTCAAGATGTTCAACCGCAGCGTGGACGAGACGGCTGGCAAGAGTGACCGCGCCAAACTGATTCCTGGCTTGATGAGCATCGGCGAGGTCTTCAAAGCCAACCGAGTACTCAAACCCGGCGACGTAATGACGCTGGACTGGGTGCCCATCTCTGGCCTCGTCATCTACCTCGGCGGAAAGTTGCAGGGCCAGCCCTACCGAGAAGCCGAATTGTTCAAGGCTGCCATGGGCGTCTGGATGGGTGAATTTCCCGCAGACCCCAAAGTCAAAGACGCTTTGCTCGGCCACATGTGACGAATATGCACACGACCCACTGAGTCTGTATACAATCGATCACCGGGCCCAAGCAATTGGGACCCGGTTTTTTTATGCCGGGTCCCGTCCAAGCGCCTATTGTTGGTAAGCGTTTTTACTAGGAGCTTGGGCCATGGAAATTTTTGACTACGACAACATCCTGTTGTTACCCCGCAAATGCCGCGTGGAAAGCCGCTCGGAGTGTGATGCCGGCGTGGAACTGGGGGGGCGCAAGTTCCGCATCCCCGTAGTACCGGCCAATATGAAAACCGTGGTAAGCGAAGACATTTGCGTCTGGCTAGCCCAAAACGGTTACTTCTACGTGATGCACCGCTTTGACTTTGACAACCTGCAGTTTGTCAAAGACATGAAGGCCAAGGGCCTGTTCGCCTCCATCTCGCTAGGCGTCAAACCACCCGACTACGCGACGGTAGACGCCTTACTGTCCCAAGGCCTGGCGCCCGAATACATCACCATCGACATCGCCCACGGCCACGCCGATAGCGTGAAAAACATGATTGCTTATATCAAGGACAAGCTGCCAACCAGCTTTGTCATCGCCGGCAACGTGGCCACGCCCGAGGCCGTCATCGACCTGGAAAACTGGGGCGCCGACGCTACCAAGGTCGGCATCGGTCCAGGCAAGGTGTGCATCACAAAACTCAAGACCGGTTTTGGCACCGGTGGCTGGCAGTTGAGCGCGCTGAAATGGTGTGCCCGCGTGGCGACCAAGCCCATCATTGCCGATGGTGGCATCCGCGACCATGGCGACATCGCCAAGAGCATCCGCTTTGGCGCCACGATGGTGATGATTGGTTCGCTGTTTGCTGGCCATGAAGAGTCACCTGGCAAAACCGTGGAAGTTGACGGCAAACTGTTCAAAGAGTACTACGGCTCGGCCAGCGACTTCAACAAGGGCGAATACAAACACGTCGAAGGCAAGCGCATTCTGGAGCCCATCAAGGGCAAGCTGGCCGACACCCTGGTCGAGATGGAGCAGGACGTGCAAAGCTCCATCAGCTATTCGGGCGGTAAGAAACTGATGGACATCCGCAAGGTGAATTACGTGACACTGGGCGGTGATAACGCGGGTGAGCACCTGCTGATGTAGACCATGTTTCATCGCTGTGGCATCGAAGGATGTCAAGCAGCAGAGCTGGGGTAAGCGCCAGAGTGAGGTAAAGGAGGAGACCGAAGGTCGGAGGACACGAACGACGGCGCTTACCCCAGCTCTGCTGCTGGCGAACAGCTGGAACGCAATCCTGAGCCTGTCAGTCGCCTGACAGCAATCCCTGCCGAATGGACACCCAAGGCGCTGACGGGCGGGGTATTCTGGTTGCCACGTGGAGGAATACAGCATGAAAATTGCAGTTCTGGGTATAGGACTGATGGGCTTTCCAATGGGCCGGCGACTGTGCGAAGCCGGGCATACGGTACACGTCTGGAACCGCACGCTGAACAAGGCGCAACGCCTTTCCAGCGCAGGCGCGATAGTCCACGCGCAACCCGCTGACGCTGTGCGCGATGCAGATGTCGTCATCACCATGCTGGACAACGGAGCCATCGTCGGCGAAGTTCTGTTTGACATGGGCGTTGCCGACGCCATGCCCTCCAGCAGCCTGGTGGTCGATATGTCATCCATCAAACCGGTAGAGGCCAGGGACCACGCTGCGCGCTTGAACGAACGCCATATTACCTACCTGGATGCCCCCGTGTCGGGCGGCACCATAGGAGCAGACAACGGCACGCTGGCTATCATGGTCGGTGGGAAGGCCAGCAGCTTTGAGCGCGCATTGCCTATTTTCCATGTTTTCGGCAAAGCGATCCATGTAGGCCCCACAGGCGCGGGTCAGCTCACCAAGTTGGCCAACCAGATGATTGTGGGTGCAACGATTGGCATCGTGGCTGAGGCCTTGCTGTTGTGCGAACGCGGCGGCGCCCATATGGGCAAGGTCAAGGAAGCCATCACCGGAGGCTTTGCCGACAGCCGCATCTTGCAGGTCCACGGCCAACGCATGGTGGAGCGCGACTTCACGCCGCGTGGCCGCATGTCGGTGCAACTCAAGGATTTGCGCAACGCACTATCCACGGCGGCCGAAGTTGGCTTTGATGCACCGATTACCGCGCTGTTCGAGCAGTTGTATGCCCAGGGTATTGAGCACGGGCTGGCCGACCTGGACCATTCCGGCTTGTTTGTGGAACTGGCTAGCCGCAACGGCATGGCCTAAAGGAAAATCCAGCAATAAAAAAAGGACCCGGCGAGGGTCCTTTTTAACGGGTGCTGACGGCCATGCCGTCAACGATAACGCATCATTTAATCAAACGTGCGGGCTGCGCGCTTCTTGGCATCACGGGGCACAAACACCTTGCCTGCGTTGCCGGGCTTCACACCCATGGGCTTGCTGAACGCTGGCTTGCGGGCCGCGAAATCGCCGCGCGGTGCACCGCCACCGAAGTCACCACGGGGCGCGTCGAAATTGCCACGGGGTGCTGGCTGGAAATCACCACGGGGCGCGAAGTCGCCACGGGGAGGACGTGCATCACCGCGTGGAGCGCCTTGGCCACCAGCAAAGCGGTCGTTGAAACCACCCTTGCGTTCGTAGCTGAAGCCTTCTTTGGCCGCGCCACCGAAGTCACGTGCGCTGTTGCCAAAGTCACGCGGGCCAGCAGCGGGTGGGCGTCCACCGAAGCCGCCGCCACCGTTTCCACCGCCATTGCCGCCAAAACTGCCGCGATTGCCACCAAAGCCACCTTCACGGGGGCCATTGCTGAACTTGCGGTCACCGCCGAAGCCGCCACCTGGGTTGGCACGACCCGCAAAACTGGGGCGTGATTCAGGAGCACGTTGCTGTGGCTCCAGACCAGGAATCGTTTCAGCCTTGATGGGCTGGCGTGTGTAGGCTTCGATGTCGAAAATCTTGCGGCGGTCGCGCATTTCGGCAAATGTGATGGCCAGGCCATCGCGACCAGCACGGCCGGTACGGCCAATGCGGTGGGTGTAGTCTTCGGCCTTCATCGGCAAGCCGAAATTGAACACGTGGGTGATGGTGGGCACGTCAATACCGCGGGCGGCCACATCGGTCGCCACCAGGATTTGAACTTGGCCATTGCGCAGCGCCATCAGGCGGCGGTTGCGCAGACCTTGGCTCAGGGCACCGTGCAGGGCCACGGCATCAAAGCCGTCTTGCTGCAGGTCATTGGCCAAGCCATCGCACTCGATCTGGGTGCTGGCAAACACGATGGCCTGGTTGATACCAGCATCGCGCAACCAGTGGTCCAGCAGCTTGCGCTTGTGTTGGGCGTTATCGGCCCAGAACAGCACTTGCTTGATGTTGACGTGTTTTTCTTGCGGGTTGTCGATGGTCACGCGCTGGGGTTCGCGCATCACGCGGGCAGCCAATTGCTGAATACGTGGGGCGAAGGTTGCGCTGAACATCATGGTCTGCTTGCGGCCAATGGTGAGCTGGTTGATTTCAGCCAGGTCATCGGAGAAGCCCAAGTCCAACATGCGGTCGGCTTCGTCAACGACCAGGAACTGAACTTGGTCCAGCTTGATTTGCATGGAGCGTTGCAGATCCAGCAAACGTCCGGGCGTGGCAACGACCAGATTGGCGTTTTGCAGCTTGGCGATTTGCAATTGGTACGGCATGCCGCCCACGATGTTGGCAATGCGCAGACCACGGCAATGTTGCACCAGGTCGATTGCATCGTTGGCCACTTGTTGTGCCAGTTCGCGGGTGGGGCAAACGATCAGGGCGCCAGGAGCTGGTGCCTTGAAATTGCGGGCATTGGTAGGGTCTTTGCGCTTGGGGCGCTTGGGTGGTGCTTCACCGCGGGCGGTGGCTTCGGCCACTTCGCGCTCAAAAGCTGCGCGTTCGTCGATTTCGGCTTGGGCTTGTTGCTTCAACAGGGTGTGCAACACGGGCAGCAAGAAGGCCGCAGTCTTGCCGCTGCCGGTCTGGCTGGAGACCATTAGATCGATGAACTTGTCAGCCTTTTCCCCAGCGCTGTCGCCAGGCAAAGCCAAAGGAATAGTCTTTAGCTGAACCGATGTGGGCTGGGTGTAGCCTAGGTCCTTAACGGCCGCGACTAACTCTGGCGCCAGGCCCAGCAGTACGAAGCCATTGGGGGCTTCAGGGGCTTCAGGTGCTTCTTGCACTTCGGCAACTTCAGGCGTACCGCTGTCGGCGCTAACGTCGGCTGTAGTCACAGCGTCGTCGGCGAAGGAGGTACTGTTATTGGAAATTTCGGCAGGCGCAAAGGCACCTGTCACTTCAAAAGCGTCAGTCATGGTTTTACTCACACGCGAGTGCCGCAGGGTATGCGACTGCTCCGTCAATGGTTAAAAAACATCAACCATCAAACGAAACCTGCGTCTGAAAAACTGTCCAGCGCTTGGGGCCCGACTTTGCGAACCCGATGAATGAAGGGAGATGTACAAATATGCGCTGCTGTTCGCAGCACAGCCGCCGATTATGGCACGGATTCGGGTTTCTACCTAATTCTTTTTTGGAGGCAGCGCAGCATGCGTAGCGAGAAGCGTGGGGGGGGGGCGAGCAACCTAATCCAGCTTCAGAAAGTGCTGGCGGTAGTGTTCCAGCTCGTCAATCGACTCATGCACATCGGCCAGCGCTGTATGGCGTTGCTGCTTTTTGAAAGAGGCGTGAACCTCGGGCCGCCAGCGCTTGGACAACTCCTTCAATGTGCTGACATCCAGGTTGCGGTAATGGAAGAAGGCCTCTAATTTGGGCATGTACTTGACCAAAAACCGCCGGTCTTGCCCAATGGAATTGCCGCACATCGGTGAACCACTGGCGGGCACATATTGCTTCAGGAAGGCAATCAGCGCGTCCTGCGTTTGTTCTTCTGTGGTGGTGGAGGCCCTGACCTTGTCAATCAGGCCGCTCTTGCCATGCGTACCCTTGTTCCAGGCGTCCATCTTGTCGAGTTGGGCATCGCTCTGGTGGATCACGAACACCGGACCTTCGGTACGCTTCTCCAGATTGGGGCCGGTTACGATGACGGCGATTTCGATAATGCGCTCGACTTCTGGGTCCAGGCCCGTCATCTCGCAATCGAGCCAGACCAAGTTTTTGTCGGATTTGTTTAGAGGAGTGGTGATAGGTGCGTCCATGGACCAATTGTCGCTGATGGTCTGAAATATTTCTCGTGCCCGGCGGCGCTAAACTCAGCCCCCATGAATGATCTCTTTGCCAGCAGCTCCGCCTCTCTGAACACCACCATTGTTTTCGCGCTGGCTCTCACCGCCAGCCTGGTACTGAAATTCTGGCTGGCCAGCCGCCAGATCCGCCACGTCGCCCAAAATCGCAGCGCCGTGCCCGCCGACTTTGCCAAGAAAATCACACTCGCGGCCCACCAAAAGGCTGCTGACTACACCATCACCAAGACCCGCTTTGGCCTGCTGGAACTGGCGTGGGGCGCCGCCATTACCCTCGCTTGGACGCTGTTGGGCGGGCTATCCGCCTTGAACCAGATGCTGGTCGACGCGATGGGCCAGGGCATTGCCCAACAAGTCACGTTGTTGGTCGTCTTTATGGCCATCGGCAGTGCGCTGGATTTGCCGTTCACGCTGTACCAGACCTTTGTCATCGAAGAACGTTTTGGCTTCAACAAGACCAGCTTGAAGCTGTGGCTGCAGGACTTCGCCAAATCGCTACTGCTATCGGCGCTGATTGGCCTGCCCTTCATCACCCTGGTCATCTGGATGATGGGTGCCACTGGCCCCTGGTGGTGGCTGTGGGTCTGGGGTGTATGGATGGGCTTCAACCTGCTGGCGCTGCTGATCTACCCCACCTGGATTGCGCCACTGTTCAACAAATTCCAACCGCTTGAAGACCCCCAGGTTAAGGAACGCGTTTCGCAACTGATGGCACGCTGCGGTTTTACGTCCAAAGGTTTTTTCGTCATGGATGGCAGCAAACGCAGCGCCCATGCCAACGCCTACTTCACCGGCTTTGGAGCATCCAAACGCGTGGTGTTTTATGACACGCTGCTGGCACAACTCAGCCCACCCGAAGTGGACGCAGTGCTGGCCCACGAGCTGGGCCACTTCAAACACAAGCATGTCATCAAGCGCATCGTGTCGATGTTTGCGATCAGCCTGCTGGGCTTCTTCGCACTGGGTTGGGTCAGCCAGCAGGTCTGGTTTTTCACTGGCTTAGGCGTCATGCCAAACCTGGGTGCGCCCAACGATGCAATCGCGCTGCTGCTGTTCATGATGGTGCTGCCGTTGTTGGGCACCTTCATGGGCCCGGTGTTCGCGCAGATGTCGCGCAAGCACGAGTTCGAGGCCGATGCCTATGCCGTGACCCAGACCAGCGGCCCGGCGCTGGCAGGCGCCCTACTCAAGCTGTTTCAGGACAATGCGTCGACGCTGACGCCAGACCCGGTGTATGTGCAGTTCTATTACTCGCACCCGCCGGCCACCGAACGCCTGGGGCGCATTCTGACCGGCCCTGTTACTGCGGCCTGATTTTGGGTAGAGCCATATGAGAAATCAGCCCCTAGCCCTCGTGCAAACTGCGTTAGGCGCTACACAAGTCATAGCAAATCTGGCCCAGTTGGATGGTTGGAAGTTGTTTGGAGACGGTGCGGATCTGGCGATTGAGAAAACCTTTCCTTTCCCCGGCTACCTACAGACCATGGCTTTCGCCAATGCGGTTGCGTTTATCGCCGAATCCAGCGAGCATTACCCGGAATTGCTGGTCCAATCCCAGCAGTGCAGCGTGCGCTGGAACACGCGCGAAGTGCAAGGTATCTCCGCTGCCGACTTCGCCTGCGCGGCGCAGGTCGACGCGCTGCTCAACCCCAAATAAGCCCCCGCTAACCCAGGAACCCACTTTGGCAACACCCTCCCCTTTGGAAACCGGCCTGGTCATCGCAGGCCACGGCCGCCACGTGTGGGTGGAAACGCCGGACGGGCGGCGGCTGATCTGCCACCCCCGCGGCAAGAAAAGCCAAACGGTGGTCGGTGACCGCGTGTTGTGGCAGGCCAGCGAAGACGAGGGCACGATAGAGAAAGTGGAACTGCGGCGCAACCTGTTTTACCGGCAGGACGAGATACGCACCAAGATGTTTGCCGCCAACCTGGACCAGGTGCTGATACTGATCGCGGCCGAGCCAGAGTTTTCGGAGAGCCAGTTATCCCGCGCGCTGATTGCGGCGGAGGCGGAGCACATACGCCCCATCATCGCGTTGAACAAAAGTGATCTGGTAGAACCCTTTGGCCGCGCCTGGGTGCGCATGGGTGTGTACCGCGACATGGGTTACACCGTGATGCCGATGGCGCTCAAACCCAAAGGCGATACAGACCCGCAAACCGAGCACAACCTGGACTCCGTACTGGCGGGCAAAACAACGCTGGTGTTGGGGCCTTCCGGCTCCGGCAAGAGCACACTGATCAACCGGCTGATTCCCCACGCGCAGGTGCTAACCAATGCGATCTCCACGGCGCTGAATTCCGGCAAACACACGACTACCAGCACCACGCTGTATTGGGCGGACACGGCACGCACCACCGCCGTGATTGACTCACCGGGTTTTCAGGAATTTGGTCTGAACCATATCGAACCCATGCACCTGGCCGGCCTGATGCCCGACATCAAGGCCCACGCGTCGGACTGCAAGTTCTACAACTGCAGCCATTTGCACGAACCAGGCTGTGGTGTGATTGCCGCTTTGCAGAAAGCGTCTGATGGCCATTCGGCCCCTGGCCCTCGTGAAATAAGCACGAGTCGCTACAAAATTTATAGCAACTTGTTTGCGGAGCTGTCAGAGAAACGCTACTAGAAGGCCGGGCGGCAGAGCGTTCTGCGCAGGTAAAGGAGGAGCCCGAAGGGCGGGGCTGAGCGTTGAAACGGGAGCAGAACCCTCTACCCCCCGGCCTTCTAGCCCAGCAGCCTAGCCAGCGAGAGCAGGGCCAGAAACACCATCCACGTCACCACGGTGCGCCAGACTAGGCCCACCACGGCGCGCAGGTGCACAGGTTCGGGCGTGGCGCCAAGGCCCGGGCTGCTCGCCTCACCCAATTTCACATTCAGGGCTCCAGCGGTTGCAGCCAGCACGACGCCGTTGTTATCGCCCGGGAACAGCGCTTCGCGTTGGCGCCAGCTGTCCACGGCGTCTTCGAAACTGCCGACAAAGGCAAAGCCCAGCGCCGTGATGCGCGCAGGCACCCAGTCCATGGCGTACCAGGCTTGGCTGGCTGCCGTCTTCAGCGCGTCACTTACAGGGGCGCTTTGCGGACGTACGGGGCGGTTGGTGTAGCTGGCGACATATTCGGCAATACGGTACAGCACGGCTCCCGCCGGGCCCAGACCCAAGGCAGCCAATAACGAGTACCAGGCAAACACGCCAAACACGTGGCGGTGCGCGTTCAGCACCGAATGCTCGATGACATGGCGCACGATCTGGCTGCGTGGCAGGGCGCTGACATCCATGCGCATCCACTTGGCCAGTTCCCTGCGGGCAGCGTCTTCCTCACCAGCGAGCAACGCGTCGCGAATGGCCGTGAAGTGGTAACTGAACTGGCGAAAACCCAGCGTGGAATACAGGATGGCAATGCTCCACACCGCCGCCGCAATCCAGCCCATGAACCAGACCAGCAACCAATGCACGCCAAACACCAGTGCAGCGGGGATAACGACCGCTATCCACCATGCCAACCAGCTGTGGTGGGGCTTGCCGGTATCCAGATTGCGAATTACCCAGCGCACCCAATTGCGCACGCCCAGGTGGATCGGGTTACCTTGCCCCAACGGGCGCGCCTGTTCCAACAACAATGCAAACAGTATGGAGAGAAAACTCATGGGGCAATCATAGCGACCCAACTGTGCACGCCGTGTATTAGCGTCACAGTTGACGCGCTGCGTTGTCAGTCCAGCAGAAACCTGTAGAAGTTGCGCAACATGCCTGCAGTCGCGCCCCAGATAAAGCGCTCGGCCGTGCCATCGTCGTACGGCATCGACAGCCACTCGCGGCGAGACCCGGCCCAGTCCACCGCATGGCGCCGGTGGTTGGCGGGGTTCATCAGAAAACTTAAAGGAACTTCAAAAATATCGGCCACTTCGTGTGGATTGGCTGTCACGGTAAGGGCCGCGTCCACCAAAGCCACGACCGGGGTCACAAGAAAAGCACTGCCGGTGGTGTAGATCGGCAATGTGCCCAGTACACGCACAAACCTTCGCTCCAGGCCGATCTCTTCTTCCGCTTCACGCAGTGCAGTATCTATGGCGTCGGTATCTTCAGGGTCGGCCTTGCCACCTGGAAAGGCAACCTGGCCCGAGTGGCTGGATAGGTGCGTGGTGCGCTCGGTGAGCAGCACTGTCAGACCACTGTCCCGCATGACCAGCGGCACCAGTACCGATGCATGCACAGGTGCGCGCTGCGAGAAACGCGGCTCAGCCAACAGCTCTGGCGTCCAGACATGGGCGCTTGCAAAGCGCTGCACCAGTGCTTGCGCCTGCATGGCCTGCGCCGGCACCTTGGGCAGTTGGTCGTCCACACCGATCACCGACACTTGGCGCGGGTCAAAGTTCAGAGGCGGGAGTGGTGATGTCGGATCGGTCATAAAAAAACCGCCACAAGCTTGCGCCGGGCGGTTTTTGTAGAAGACAAAGGCTTGTTTGTATTAAACAGCGGCTGTCTTCTTGGCTGGCAGCTTTTCCTTGATACGTGCCGACTTGCCGCTGCGGTCACGCAGGTAGTACAGCTTGGCACGGCGCACGTCACCGCGGCGCTTGACTTCGATGCCGGCGATCAGCGGGCTGTAGGTCTGGAACGTACGCTCGACGCCTTCGCCACTGGAGATCTTGCGAACGATGAAGCCGCTGTTCAGGCCGCGATTGCGCTTGGCAATCACAACACCTTCGTAGGCCTGCACGCGCTTGCGGCTACCTTCAACCACGTTGACGCTGACCACAACGGTGTCGCCAGGTGCGAATTCGGGGATGGTCTTGCCGAGGCGAGCAATTTCTTCTTGCTCAAGAATTTGGATCAGGTTCATGATTTTCTTTCGTGATCTTGCATGCGCCAGCACCGAATGGTGCGAAGCCAGGGTATTCAAAAAATACGCTGCTTTGGCCGTACAGAGGATCTGGTTAGCCTCGCATTATAGCAAGTTCAGCCCTGGTCCCGCAATACTGCCTCATCCTGATGGCCGAGCAGCCCGGCCGCACGGGCAACCTCCAGCAGATCGGGGCGGTGTTGGGCCGTCAGCTTGAGCCGCTGGTCGCGGCGCCAGCGTTCGATCTGCCCATGGTGGCCAGACATCAAGACATCCGGCACACCCACACCCGCCCACTCTTCGGGACGCGTGTAATGCGGGCAGTCCAGCAATCCATCCAGCGACGGGTTGAAGCTGTCCATGTGGTGGCTGTCTGAGTCCGACAACACGCCAGGCTGCAAGCGCGCTACGGCGTCCAGCAGGGCGATGGCCGGCACTTCACCGCCCGACAACACAAAGTCGCCCAGACTGATTTGCTCGTCCACCTGGGTGTCAATGAAACGTTGGTCAATGCCTTCGTAACGACCGCACACCATGATGGCGCCACTGCTGCTGGACCAGCGCTGCACCGCCGCGTGGTCCAGCCGCTTGCCTATAGGGGAGAACAGCACCACGGGCGCTGCGTCGGTGCGCTGCGACCGAATGTGGGCTAGAGCCAGCTCCAGCGGCTGCGCCATCATGACCATGCCGGGACCGCCGCCAAATGGGCGGTCGTCGACGCGGCGGTAATTGCCGGTGGCGAAGTCGCGGGGGTTGGTGCATTGCACATCCACCTGGCCGGATTCAAAGGCCCGGCGGGTAATGCCTACCGATAGAAACGGTGCGAAAAGTTCCGGGAACAGCGTGATGACGTCAAAGCGCATACGCAAAAGACTCAGTAGTCGGCTTGCCAGTCCACGCGGATACGGCGCGCCTTCAGGTCCACATCGTCCACGTAGGCGGCGACAAATGGAATCATGCGCTCACAGGTTTTGCCGTCTTCTTGGTATTCCATGACCAGCACGGTTTGTGCGCCGGTGGACAGCAATTCTTTGACAACACCCAAGGCTACGTCTTCACGGTTGATGACGTCCAGGCCGATCAGGTCGACCCAGTAATACTCGTCCTTAGCAGCCGTCGGGAAGCTGGAGCGCGAGACAAAAATTCGGGAACCGCGCAGGGCTTCGGCAGCGGTGCGGTCATCCACGCCGTGGGCAGTGGCGACGACGGTATCGGAGTGTTCCTTGGCTTCCTTGACGGACAGGGAAGCGACGCCCGTGAACGTCTGCGCACCGCGTTCGGTGGGCAGTAAAAACCAGCGTTTGGAAGAAAAAAGCGCCGCAGGATCGGCGCTGTGGGGCAGGACTTTGAACCAACCCTTGATGCCCCACGCGTCCGCAATCCGTCCGACTTCAATGGCATCCGCTGGCAATTCAGCAGCTTCGAGTCCGGTGAGCATACGCGTAGGGTGCCGGTCGGTGGGCGCTAGGCCCTCGTCTCGGCACAATAACTATTACGCTGCCTTCTTGGCGGCTTGGTTGATCAGGCGTTCCACGGTGGGGGAAGCCTGTGCGCCAACGCCTTGCCAGTAAGTCAGACGATCCTGCGCAATGCGGATGCTTTCTTCGCTGGCGGTTGCGATGGGGTTGTAAAAACCGATGCGCTCGATGAAACGACCATCACGGCGTGTGCGCTTGTCAGCCACAACGATATTGAAAAACGGGCGTGCTTTTGCACCGCCACGGGCGAGTCGAATGACGACCATGATTTATCCTTTGGGCGGCAGAAATTAATTTCAGCCTATATATTCAAAGTTCGATTCAAAGTTGAGACACGCAACTGGCCACCCGGCCAGTGACACTCTGAATAGCTCTCCATTATAACCTGTTCCCCATCCATGACCAAGATTCGCCCCAGCCTTGACTCCGACATCGCCGCAATCACCGCCATTTACACCCACCATGTGCTGCACGGCACCGGTACCTTTGAAACCACCCCACCCACTGAGCAGGACATCGCGTCCCGCAGGGCAGATGTGCTGTCCAAGGGTCTGCCCTACCTGGTGATTGAGACATCTGACGGAGTGTTGGGTTTTGCCTACTGCAACTGGTTCAAACCCCGCCCAGCCTACCGTTTTTCGGCCGAAGACTCCATTTACCTGGCCCCAGCCGCCGCCGGCAAGGGCCTGGGCCGCCTGCTGCTGGAAGAGCTGATGGCGCAGGCCGAGCGGGCCGGCGTTCGCAAACTGATCGCCGTGATCGGGGATTCTTCAAACCTGGGTTCTGTTGGCGTGCACAAAGCCTGTGGCTTCCACCATGTAGGCGTGCTAGCCAACTGTGGCTGGAAGTTCGAGCGGTGGCTGGACGTGGTGCTGATGGACCGCGTCATCGGGCTGGGCAGCACCCAGGCTCCGGCACAATCGGAAGCATGAAAAACAAAACCCTGGCCGCGTGGCTCACCTTTATCGGCGGGCCGTTGGGGCTGCACCGGCTCTACCTGTATGGCGCGACCAGCCGTTTGTTGTGGCTCTTGCCCATACCGACGCTGTTGGGACTCTATGGCGTTTACCGCGCGCGGACCCTAGGTCTCGAAGACCCTTGGGGCTGGGTATTGATTCCCATGCTGGGGTTCACCATCGCCGGCTGTGCCGTGAACGCGCTGGTGTATGGACTGATGGCCACCGATAAGTGGAATGCGCGTTTCAATCCGGGCGCAGCGGTCGAGGCACCCGCTGGCCAAACCAATTGGCTGACCATTGGCGCGCTGGTGGTGTCGCTGCTGGTAGGCACTACGGTGCTGATGGCCAGCCTGGCCTTCAGTTTCCAGCATTATTTTGAGTACCAGGTCGAAGAGGCAAAACTGATCTCGCAACCCGGATTGAAGTAGCGCGCTCGCGAGCCAAATCCTAGAAAATCTGCAGGCTGATCCAGTAAGCCACGGCGGCCACAAAGGCGCTGGCGGGTATCGTGAAAATCCATGCCCACACGATATTACCGGCCACGCCCCAGCGCACGGCGCTGGCGCGCTGCGTAGAGCCTACGCCCACGATGGCACCGGTAATGGTGTGTGTGGTGGATACAGGTACGCCCAATGCAGTGGCCAAAAACAAGGTGATGGCGCCCCCGGTCTCCGCGCAAAACCCACCCACTGGTTTGAGCTTGGTGATCTTCTGCCCCATGGTTTTCACAATGCGCCAGCCCCCAAACATAGTGCCGGCGCCGATGGCCGTATAGCAGCACAAGATAACCCAGTTCGGTGGCGATGCTGCACCCGCCGCCGTGTAACCCGTGGCAATCAACAGCATCCAGATAATGCCTATGGTTTTTTGCGCGTCGTTGCCGCCATGGCCCAGGCTGTAGGCACCGGCGGATACCAATTGCAAGCGCCTGAACCATTTGTCCACCTTGGAAGGCCGAAATTTGCGGAATATCCAGGCTACAGCCACCATCATCAACGAGCCCAGCACAAAGCCTAAGAATGGGGACACAAAGATGAAGACCACGGTCTTCAAAATGCCAGCAGACACCAACGTACCAGCACCCGACTTTGCAATCACGGCCCCAACAATGCCCCCAATCAAGGCATGCGATGAGCTGCTGGGGATTCCGTAGTACCAGGTGATCACGTTCCAAGTGATGGCCCCCACAAGAGCACCAAACACCACATGGGTGTCGACGACGCCGGGTTGCACAATGCCTTTGCCGACGGTAGCAGCCACGCTGAGCTGAAATATAAATATTGCGACAACGTTGAAGAAGGCCGCAAACAGGATGGCCTGCCCCGGCTTCAACACGCCCGTTGACACCACGGTCGCGATCGAATTGGCGGCATCGTGAAAGCCGTTCATGAAGTCAAACAGCAATGCCAGCACTACCAGCATCACGACTACCCCTAGGGTCGTTGGTACGGTTTCCATAGCGATATCAACAACGCGATCAGGAGTTTTCGAGGATGATGCCCTCGATGACATTGGCCACGTCTTCACACTTGTCGGTGATGGTTTCCAACAGCTCGTAGATCGCCTTGAGCTTGATCAGCTCGCGCACATCCGGCTCTTCGCGGAACAGCTTGCTCATCGCCGTGCGCATCACGCGATCCGCGTCAGATTCCAAACGATCAATCTCTTCACAGGTCTTCAGCGCTGCCTCGGCCGTGTTGGGCTCTGCAATATGGCCCAGCAGCTTGACGGCATCGCGCAGGCGCTCGCAGCACTTCACGCTCAGGTCGGTCAGCCGCACGATCTCTTCGGTCATGTGGCGCACGTCATACAGTGCCATGGTCTCAGCCGAGTCCTGGATCAAATCAGCCACATCGTCCATGGTGTTGATCAGCGAATGGATCTGCTCACGATCGATGGGCGTGATGAAGGTGATGTGGATGGCCTTGTTGCATTCGTGTGTGACGCGGTCGGCCGCACGTTCGGCGTCGTCCACTTCCTGGTTGTATTTGGCGCGCAAATCCAGGTCGGCGTAATTGGCAACCAGCCGTGAGAAAGCATGCGCCGCTTCCACAATGCGGTCGGCGTGCTGGTTGAACATCTCAAAAAAATTGCCTTCTCGGGGCAGCAGTTTTCCAAACAGCATGGAATCTCCTAACGGTAGGGTGTGTCAGTCCTGTGACTGATTTATGACCGGGCGAAGTTTAACCGCGCCGCCCTAAAACAAGGCGCAATGCGACTACGCGGTGCGGAAAATAAAGTAAACCGCACCAACCATGCACAAACCGGCCCAGACATAGTCCAGTTTGAACGGTTCGTTCATGTACACCATGGCGAATGGTACAAAAATGCTGAGTGTGATGATCTCTTGCAGTATCTTGAGCTGGGCCAAGGTAAATCCCGCCTGCTGGAAGCCGATGCGGTTGCCCGGTACTTGCAATAGATACTCAAACAGTGCGATGCCCCAACTCACTAAAGCAGCGGTGTACCAGGGCGCGGTGGCAAGATTTTTGAGGTGGCCGTACCAGGCGAATGTCATGAAGACATTGCTGGCGACGAGCAGCAGCACGGTTTGCAGGGACAGGGGGATGGCGTTCAGGAATTGCATGTTGCGGATTATCGGGGGCGATGTTGTATTGGTTCTTGCTCCAGATCAGCCGGGCCAGGCGTTTTGCTCCGTGTCCCCCGCCCGCTGTGCGGGCTCCTCCTTTTACCTGCGCAAAACGGCCACCCCTGGCCTGAAGCCGGAGTAGCGTTGGCGCAAAGCCGGAATTAAAGTCATTGGTATGCCAACAACTCGCAAGATTA
>NZ_JANXUQ010000318.1 GCF_025356155.1 Rhodoferax sp.
GCCTCGCGTTTGCGGGCTTCCACCTCAGCATCCGGGTCGGGCGCGTGGCCGCCCAGCGCGCGGCTGGTGTAGCGGTACAGGTCTTCCAGCAGCTTACCCTTCCAGGCATTCCACACCTTGGGGGATGTGCCGCGGATGTCGGCTACGGTTAACAGGTAGAGCGCTGTCAGCTGGCGCTCGTTGCCCACGCGTTTGGCAAAGTCGGCAATTACCTGCGGGTCACTCAGATCGGCCTTTTGCGCGATGCGGCTCATGGTCAGGTGCTCGCGCACCACAAACTCGATCAGCTGTGCGTCTTCGCTGGGGAATCCGTGCTGCCGGCAGAAGCGCCGCACCTCGGCACCGCCCAGGTCGGAGTGGTCACCACCGCGCCCCTTGGCAATGTCGTGGAAGATGGCGGCAATCGACAGCAGCCAGGGCTTGTCCCAGCCCGCTGCCAGTTGTGAGCAAAAAGGGTACTCGTGTGAATGCTCGGCAATGAAGAAGCGGCGCATATTGCGCAGCACCATCAGGATGTGCTGGTCTACCGTGTAGACGTGGAACAGGTCGTGCTGCATCTGCCCCACGATGCGGCGGAACACCCACAGGTAACGCCCCAGCACCGAGGTCTGGTTCATCAGCCGCATCGCGTGCGTCGTGCCCTGCGGCTCCATCAAAATCCTACGGAAGGTCTCGCGGTTGACCGGGTCGCTGCGAAAGCGTGCGTCCATCAGGTTGCGGGCGTTGTACAGCGCCCGCAGCGTACGGGCCGACAAGCCCTTGACACCGACGACCGTCTGGTAGACGAGAAAGGTCTCCAGAATGGCGTGGGGCTCGCGCTGGTACAGGTCGTCGCTGACCACGTCGATCATGCCGGCCTTGTCGTTGAATCGGTCATTGATCGGGCGTGGTGCGTGGGTCGACGGGTTGAGGCGTTCCTCAATGTTGAGCAGCAGGATTTGGTTGAGCTGGGCCACGGCCTTGGCGGCCCAGTAGTAACGCTTCATCAGCGCCTCACTGGCCCGTACCAATGTGCGCTTGGGCGGGGTGCTTTTGGAAATCAGGTTCTTGGTTGTGTAGCCAAAGGATTCGGCGACTGCGTTCTGCATGTCAAATATCAGGCGGTCTTCGCGGCGGTTGGCGATCAGGTGCAGGCGGGCGCGCACGCGCATCAGCAGGGATTCATTGCGCTGTAGCTGCCGCACCTCAAACGGTGTGGCCAGGCCGCTCACCGCGAGTGCATGCCAGTCGTCGCCAAAACCTGCCGCCTTGGCCACCCACAGGATGACCTGCAGGTCGCGCAGGCCGCCTGGGGATTCCTTGCAATTGGGTTCCAGCGAGTAGGGCGTGTTCTCGAACTTGGTGTGGCGCTGGCGCAGCTCCAGAGTCTTGGCCACAAAGAAGGCCCGCGGATCCATGGCCTTGAAAAATGCCGTCTGGAATTGCAGCAGCAGTTCGGTGTTGCCCGTGATCAGCCGACATTCCAGCAGGGCAGTCTGGATGGTGACGTCCTTGGTGGCCTCTGCCAGGCAATCGCCCAGCGTGCGGACACTGGAGCCAATCTCCAAGCCCGCATCCCAGCAACTGCCGATAAAGGCTTCTATGCGGCCCTTGAGTGCCGTGTCGTAGTGCGGGTCAAAGCCATCGGGCAGCAGCACCAGCACATCGACGTCGGAATGCGGGAACAACTCGCCGCGGCCAAAGCCACCGACGGCCAGCAGCGCAAACGGGTGTTGCAGGCCAGCGTGGTCCCACAACTGCTTGAGCACGCCATCAGCCAGTTGCGACAGGCGGCCCAAGGCCTTGCGAACGTCGCGCCCGGTGGCGTCACCTTGCCCGAGGTTTTGCAACAACAGGCCTTTTTCGGCGCGGTAGGTGTTGCGGATGGCTTGCAGGTCTGCCATGGGTGCGTCCCGTGCGGTCGTTGCGACGCGAAATCAGACTTCGGCAGTGGCGGATTGCGCGGGCACAAAAGCCGGTATGGGCGGTGAGCCGGCAGACAGCGTCATCACCTCATAACCGGTAGGGGTCACCAGCACGGTGTGCTCCCATTGGGCGGACAGTGAATGGTCCTTGGTGACGATGGTCCAGCCGTCTTTCTCGGGGCCGTCCTTGATTTCTTTTTTGCCGGCATTGATCATTGGCTCGATGGTGAAGGTCATGCCTTCTACCAGCTTCTCCAAGGTGCCGGGGCGGCCATAGTGCAGCACCTGCGGTTCTTCGTGGAAGATCTGACCAATGCCGTGGCCGCAGAATTCACGCACCACGCTAAAGCCGTGACCTTCGGCAAATTTCTGGATTGCAAAACCGATATCGCCGAGGTGGATACCGGGTTTGACCAGCATGATGCCCTTCCACATGGCCTCATAGGTAATGTGAGCCAGCCGCTTGGCAGCAATCGAGACCTCGCCCACCATGAACATGCGGCTGGTATCGCCGTGCCAGCTGTCCTTGATGACGGTGACGTCGATATTGACGACATCACCCTTCTTGAGGGCTTTGTCGTTGGGGATGCCGTGGCAGACCTGGTGGTTGACCGAGGTGCAAATGGACTTGGGGTAGGGGGTGTCGCCGCCACCCTTGTAGTTCAGCGGGGCCGGTATGCCGCCCTGCACCTGGGTAATGTAGTCATGGGCCAGCTTGTCCAGTTCATTGGTGGTGACACCGGGTTTGACGAAGGGCGTCAGGTAGTCCAGCACTTCGGAAGCGAGTCGGCCCGCAATGCGCATGCCTTGAATGCCCTGGGCGTCTTTGTAGGTAATGGTCATGGCGCAATTATCCCAGAGCGGCGGGGCGTTTGCTTTCACGCCACATAGAAGCTCCCAGCAAGACCACTTGCAACTGTTTGACAAAGTTTTCGGTCATCTCCGCCTCCAGCAGGGGCTGGTCGGGCGGCAGGTCAAGGATCTCTGGTGCTGCCGCCAACATCGTGGTCACGATCAGGCCGCAGACCATTTGCAGGCTGGCGGTGGACAGGTCTCTGTACGCACCCAGACGGCGAAAGTCTTGCGCCATTTCGTTGGTGAAGTGTGTCACTTCATTGCGTATCGCCATGCGCAGGATGCGGCTACCACCGGAGCGCTCGCTGGAGACAAACAAAAACAGCAGACGGTTGTCGATGACGTACTGGTGGTAGACCTGTACGGAGCGGCGCACGATATCTGTGTCCGTGGCACCGGTTTGACGTGCATCACGCAGCAGGCGGCGCAGCGCTATGCCCATCTCCTCGACCAGTTCCAGGCCCAACTCGTCGGTATTGCGAAAGTGCCGGTAGAAGGCGTTGGGCACCATGGCCGCCTCGCGCGCGATCTCGCGAATCCCCAAGCTGGTGAAACTGCGGCCTTCGCCCATCAAGGCCAAAGCCGCCTGCAACAGGCTGTTGCGGGTCAGGTCCTTGCGCTCGGTGCGGGTGAGCTTGTCTTTGGGTTCTGCGGCGGCAGCGGATTTGGTCATTGCTTATTGTTTGTGTACGTTTGTATTCTATGTTATTCGGCCGGTTCGACAAAATCTACTATTTATTCATTGGTAAATTGGTGTTGCTCACTAAATTTTTTATGGTTTCTTGACTATTGGTGTACGTATGTACACAATAAAGCCATTCCAACCAGGAGCCACCATGCAGTCGTCTCGCGCATCCGTTTCGTACTCAGCCGTCAACCGTTTGGCGCACGCCGTGAATTCGCCCTTGGTCAAGGCCTTGCGCCACCCATGGGTCGAGTCCATTGTTCGCCTAAGCGCCGTAGAGGATGCTTTGGCAGGCTTGCATCCTCTGCTGTCCTTGACGGCGGTGCGCGCCCGTGTGGTGCGCATCGTGGACGAGACGGCCACTACCAAGACCTTCGTGTTGCAATCCAATGCACTGTGGACCGGTGCGCAGGCCGGGCAGTTTGTGCGTGTCCAGTTGGAGATTGATGGCCGTCGCGTGGAGCGGGCCTATAGCCTGTCGTCGCGGCCCGGTGCGCGGCGTATCGCGTTTACCGTCAAACGGCAGGACCCAGGTCTTGTGTCCCAGCACCTGCACCGTACGGTCCATGTGGGAGACGTGCTGACCATCAGCCAGGCCCTGGGCGAATTCACATTGCCCGATGTGCTGCCTGCCAAGATCTTGCTGCTCAGCGCGGGGAGCGGCATCACGCCGGTCATGTCCATGCTGCGCGAACTGAAGGCGCGCGATTACCGGGGCGATGTGGTGTTTTTACATGTATGCCGGGCGCCAGACGATCTGATCTTCGCCAAGCAGTTGCAAGCCCTTGCGGCTGATTTCCCCGCACTGCGTTTGGTACTGCACTACGACGCGAGCGCTGGGTTCTTTTCGCCGCAGGTTCTGGCCGCACACGTGCCCGACCTCGCGGAACGTAATACGTGGATGTGTGGCCCTGCCGGTTTTATGGATGCGATCCACGTGTATTGGGAGGCAGAGGGCTTGGCGTCTTTGTTGTTCAGTGAGCGTTTTGCCGGTGCGCCGCTGTTGCCCAGTACAGCCCCAGGCACACCGGTCCTCGTGTCCTTTGCCAACAGCGGCGCCACATTCACTACCAGCGGCACAGACCCCTTGCTGGTGCAAGCCGAACGCGCAGGTTTAACACCCAAGCACGGCTGCCGCATCGGTATCTGCCGCTCCTGCCAATGCGTCAAGACCAGCGGCACGGTGGAAAACCTGCAGACCGGCGAAGTGTCGTCGGCACCCAATGAACTGATACGCCTGTGCATCTCCACCGCTCGTTCCGATGTGGCGCTGGCGCTGTAAGCCCACGCCACAAAGCCCCTTACTTTTTACCCATTCGACTGGAGCCCTCCATGAGCTTTGCCAAACCCACCACCTTGAGCCGCGAACAAGTCGCGGAATTCGAACGCGAGGTCAACACCATCCGCGACAGCGTCATGAACAACTTGGGTCAGCCCGATGTGGACCACATGCGCAGCATGGTCCGCATCAGCCGCGCCAGCGAAATCGGTGGCCGTGCGCTGCTGCACTTTGGCTTGGGGCCGTTGAGCTGGGTGGCCGGTGTGCTGGCCCTGGCCAGTGCCAAGATTCTGGACAACATGGAAATCGGCCACAACGTAATGCACGGCCAGTACGACTGGACCGGCGACCCTGCGTTGAACTCGCAAACTTTTGAGTGGGACATTGCCTGCGACGGCGAGCAGTGGCGCCATTCGCACAACGTCACCCACCACACCTACACCAACATCCTGGGCAAGGACCGCGACCTGGGCTACTCGCTCTTGCGCATGACGGACGAGCAGAAGTGGAAGCCGCGCCACTGGTTCCAGCCGCTGGCGAATCTGATGCTGGCCATGGGTTTTCAGTACGGCGTGGGGTCACACGATCTGGAGATTGGCCGCTACAAACATGGCGCCATGCCCAAGGCCGAATTCAAGGCACGGCTGGACCGCTTTTTGACCAAGGTCGGCAAGGTCTGGTTCAAGGACTATCTGTTGTTCCCGCTGCTTGCGCTGTGGAGCGCGCCGCGGGTGCTGGCGGGTAACTTTTGCGCCAACCTGATCCGCAACCTGTGGACCTACCTGATCATCTTCTGCGGCCACTTTACCGAGGGTGTGGCCATCTACCGCGAAGAAGATACGCGCAACGAAACGCGGGGTGACTGGTATATACGCCAGCTCTCGGGCTCGAGCAACCTCACGGGCGGCAAGCTCTTTCACAACATGAGCGGCCACCTGAGCCACCAGATCGAACACCATTTGTTCCCGGACATGCCCGCGCACCGCTACCCGGAGGTGGCGCCGCAGATCCAGGCGCTGTGTCGCAAATATGGCCTTTTCTACAACACGGGTAGTCTGTTCAAGCAGTATTTGACGGTGATGAAACGCATCTTGACACACACACTGCCGCCCAAGCGGTTGCCTGTTTGACGCAGTGCAGCATCCGGTTAGGCACAACGCTCTACGTTAAATGACCAATTGGTCGGTACCATCGCGCCCCAAAGGAGCTTCCCTCTCATGAACGATTCATATCTTGGCTTTGCCAACTCAACTTTGGGCTCCCGCATCGCGGCGATGCTAGGCCTGCCACAACCCCTGCCTTTGGAGCGCTTCAAGCCTGGCCAACCCGTCATCAAGGGCGGTGTGCTGATCGGTGGTGGTGGCACCCCTCAACTGCTGAACGCCTTGGTCGCCGCCTTCAAATCCATGGGCGCGCAAACCGTGGCGCACAAGAGCCTGCCGCAGTGGATGAGCCTGGCCAACGAAGCCGGCATGATGACCGGCCGCTGGGGTGTGGCTGATCAAGCTGGTGAAAAGGTCAAGGCCCTGGTGTTCGACGCCACTGGCTTGACCGACAGCTCCGAGTCTGATGCCATCTACAACTTCTTCCATGACGCTGCGCGCTCAGTGTTGCCCTGCGGCCGTGTGGTTGTGCTGGGCCGCCCGCCGGAGGCTTGTGCCAATCCGCGCCAGGCGACGATCCAGCGCGCACTCGAAGGTCTGACACGCTCGCTGGCCAAGGAACTCAAACGCGCCATCACTGTGCAACTGGTTTACGTGGCCGAAGGTGCTGAAGACCAACTGGAAAACACGCTGCGCTTCTTGCTGTCTCCACGTTCGGCCTATGTGTCTGCACAGGTCGTTCGCCTGACCGTGCCCAGCGCCACTGGCACTGCCATCGACTGGGCACAACCCCTGGCCGGCAAGAAGATTCTGGTGACCGGCGCGTCGCGCGGCATTGGCGAGTCCATCGCCGAAGTCATGGCCCGCGATGGCGCGCAGGTCATCTGCCTGGACGTGCCGCAAGCCAAGGAAGGCTTGGACGCTGTCGCCGCGCGCCTGGGCGCCAAGGCGCTGGCCTTGGACATCGGTTCCGCCGAAGCGCCACAAGCGCTGGTGGATGCAGCTCTGGCCGATGGTGGCTGGGACGTGGTCGTGCACAACGCCGGCATCACCCGCGACAAGACCATTGCCAACATGAAAGACCACCTGTGGCAGGCGGTCGTCAACGTCAACCTGTCCACGCAAGAGCGCATCAACGACGCACTAGTGGCAGGCGGTGCACTGAAGGCCGGTGCGCGCATTGTGTGCGTGTCATCCATCTCCGGCATTGCCGGCAACCTGGGCCAG
Organism: Rhodoferax sp.; assembly: GCF_025356155.1. Taxonomy (GTDB): domain Bacteria; phylum Pseudomonadota; class Gammaproteobacteria; order Burkholderiales; family Burkholderiaceae_C; genus Allorhodoferax. The sequence continues at coordinate 7,054 of NZ_JANXUQ010000318.1, forward strand.
ACCAACTACGCGCTGTCCAAGGCGGGTGTCATCGGCATGGTGCAGAGCATGGCGCCGGTGCTGGCGGAGAAGGGCATCACCATCAACGCCGTGGCACCGGGCTTCATCGAAACCCAGATGACGGCCGCCGTGCCATTTGCGATCCGCGAAGCCGGCCGCCGCATGAATTCCATGGGGCAGGGCGGTCAACCCGTGGATGTGGCTGAGGCCATTGCCTGGTTTGCATCCCCAGCCTCCGGCGGCTTGACCGGCAATGTGGTGCGCGTCTGCGGCCAAAGCCTGATTGGTGCTTAACACAATGACAACCACCCAAGAAATCACAGGCTCCCCCAGCCTGGCCGCCACCTTCTTCCGCGCGCTGGGCACCGGCGGCAAACGCCCGGGCCTGGTCAAGGCTCTGCCCAAGGTCGAGCTGGCCATACCCAGCGTCACGCTGGATGCGCAACACATTGCGCGCTACGCAGCACTGACCGGCTTCAGCGCGTCGCAAGGCGTGCCGCTGATCTACCCGCAGATGCTGACCTTCCCGCTGGTCACGGCCTATATGTGTTCGCCCGAATGCCCCTGGCCTGCGATGGGCACGGTGCACTTGGCCAACAGCATCGAGCAACACAAGTCCTTGCGCGCAGGCGACACGGTGCGTGTGGAAATGGGCACGGGCGAGTTGTTCACCCACGAAAAAGGCCAGGGCTTTACGCTGGACCTGCGCATCTTGCGCGATGGTGAACTGGTGTGGAGCGCTACACAAAGCCTGCTGCGTGTGGGTGTCAAGGAAACTTCTGGCCAGCCGTTTGCCAGCCAGTTGGCGCTGGATACTTCGCTGTCGTGCCAGACCGATTTCACCGCCCCTGCCGATATTGGTCGCAGCTATGGCGCGGTATCCGGCGACCGCAACCCCATCCATCTGACGGCCATCACGGCCAAGCTGTTTGGCTTCAAGCGCGCCATTGCGCACGGCATGTGGACCAAGGCGCGCGCCTTGTCCTACCTGCTGCCAGCGCATCCGTTGGAGCGTGCCAGCGCCACGGTGGAGTTCAAGACCCCGCTGCTGCTGCCCGGCCGCGCCGCGCTGTGGACCGAACGTTCTGCCCACGGTGCGCAGTTTGAAGTGCGAGACAAAAAGGGCGTGCGCCCTCATGTACGCGGCCAATTTAGCTACTAAAAACGTAGCAAAGCCTTGCATCCTGTTTTTCTACCCATACGGAACAACAACACCATGACAACCCCCTCCATCCGCCGCGTCGCCATCCTGGGCGGCAACCGCATTCCCTTTGCCCGCTCCAACACCGTGTACTCCCAAGCCTCCAACCAGGAGATGCTGACCGCCACGCTGCAAGGCCTGGTGGACCGCTTCAACCTGCATGGCGAGCGCCTGGGCGACGTGGTCGCCGGTGCGGTGATGAAACATTCGCGTGATTTCAACCTGGTGCGGGAATCCGTGCTGTCCACCACGCTGGCGCGCGAGACACCGGCCTTTGACATCCAGCAAGCCTGCGGCACCGGTTTGGAAGCCGCGATGATCGTTGCCAACAAGATTGCGCTGGGCCATATCGACAGCGGCATTGCGGGCGGCGTGGACACCACATCGGACGCACCGATTGCCTTGAACGAGAAGCTGCGCAAGATTTTGCTGGACCTGTCCCGCGCCAAGAATGGCGCACAGCGCCTGGCCATTGCTGCGCGTGTGCGCCCGTCCATGTTGCTCAAGCCTGCGCTGCCGCGCAATGGCGAGCCACGTACCGGCTTCTCCATGGGCGAACATGCCGAAATCATGGCGCGTGAATGGGCTGTGCCCCGTGAAGCGCAGGACGAACTGGCGTTGAAGAGCCACCAGAACCTGGCCAAGGCCTATGACAACGGTTTCTTCACCGACCTGATGACCCCGTTCAAGGGCGTTACCAAGGACAATAACCTGCGCGCCGACCTGACCATCGAAAAGCTGCGCTCCTTGAAGCCCGTGTTCGACCAGAAGGTGGCACCCGGCCAAGGTACGCTGACCGCAGGCAACTCCACACCGCTGACCGACGGCGCATCCGCCGTGCTGCTTGCCAGTGAAGAGTGGGCCGCCCAGCGCAATCTGCCGGTGCAGGCTTACATCACGTTCAGCGAAGTGGCCGCAGTGGACTTCTTCGACAAGAAGGAGGGCCAGAACCCCGAGGGCTTACTCATGGCCCCGGCCTACGCCGTGCCGCGCATGCTGGCCCGCGCCGGCCTGACGCTGCAAGACTTTGATTACTACGAAATCCATGAAGCCTTTGCTGCCCAGGTGCTGTGCACGCTGAACGCCTGGCAGGACAAGGTGTTCTGCAAGAACCAGTTGGGTCTGGACAAGCCACTGGGCAAGATCGATATGAAGAAACTCAATGTCAACGGCAGCTCGCTGGCAGCGGGTCACCCCTTTGCCGCAACCGGCGGCCGCATTGTGGCCACGCTTGCCAAGATGCTGGCGCAAAAGGGCTCCGGCCGCGGGCTGATCTCCATTTGCGCTGCAGGTGGCCAGGGCGTTGTCGCCATCATTGAACGTTAAAGAGGTTCGTCACCATGCTGCAATACAAAGCCCCCCTGCGCGACATGCGCTTTTTGATCAACGAAGTGCTGGACTATCCCCAGCACTACGCCACGATGTCCAATGGCGCGGACGCCACCCCTGAGATGGTTGACGCCATCCTGGAAGGTGCTGCAACCCTGTGTGAAGAGGTGTTGGCCCCGCTGAACGCGTCCGGCGACAAAGAAGGCTGCCATCTGAAAGACGGCGTGGTGACCACTCCCAAGGGTTTCAAAGATGCCTACGCGCAATTCATTGCCGGTGGTTGGCAAGGGCTGTCCTTCCCTGTGGAATACGGTGGCCAAGGCCTGCCCATGTCGCTGAACCTCATGAAGTCGGAAATGATGGGCGCGGCCAATTGGTCGTTCAACATGTACCCCGGCCTGAGCATTGGCTGCATCAACACGCTGCTGCAGTACGGCACGGACGCGATCAAAACCGTCTACCTGCCACGCCTGGTGGCGGGCGAGTGGACCGGCACCATGTGCCTGACCGAACCCCAGTGCGGCACCGACTTGGCCCAGGTCAAGACCCGCGCAGAACCACAAGCGGACGGAACATACGCGCTGACCGGCACCAAGATATTCATCTCGTCCGGCGACCACGATCTGGCCGAGAACATTGTCCACATCGTGCTGGCCCGCCTGCCGGATGCACCGGCCGGAACCCGCGGCATCTCGCTGTTTGTCGTGCCCAAGTTGGCCGTGGCGGCCGACGGCACGGTCGGTGCGCGCAATGGCGTCAACACCGGCTCGCTGGAACACAAGATGGGCATCGCCGCCAATGCGACGGCGGTGCTGAATTTCGACGGCGCCATCGGCACGCTGATCGGCGAGCCCAACAAGGGCCTGGAAGCCATGTTCACGTTCATGAACACGGCCCGCATCGGTACCGCCATCCAGGGCGTGGCCCATGCCGAGCTGTCGTTCCAGGGCGCATTGCCCTACGCACAAGAGCGCCGCTCCATGCGCGCGCTGTCGGGCAAGAAAGAGCCCGAGCAGGTGGCAGACGCGCTGATCTGGCACCCCGATGTGCGCCGCATGCTGCTGACACAAAAAGCCATTGCCGAAGGCGGCCGCGCCATGGTCTACGGCGCCTCCAAGATCGCCGACAAGATGTTCAACGCTGTGACGGAAGGCGATCAGGCCAAGTACAAGAAGTACGACGATGAACTGGGCTTCTATACCCCCATCCTCAAGGGCTTTTTGACTGAGATGGGCCTGGAAGCGGCTAACTTGGGCATCCAGGTGTTTGGCGGCCACGGCTATATCGGCGAACACGGCATGGAGCAGATTGCGCGGGACGCCCGCATCTCCACGCTGTACGAAGGCACGACCGGCATCCAGGCGCTGGACCTGCTGGGCCGCAAGGTGCTGCTCAACACCAAGGGCAAATGCGTGCGCGATTTCAGCGGCACCATCCTGCGCATGGCAAAGCCCTACGCGCTGCAGCGCACGCCCATGGGCCAGATGATGCGCACCCTGGCGCGCCGCACGGCGCAGTGGAATGTACTGACCACACTCATCATGCTGCGCGCATCCAAGGACCGCGAGCAGGTGGGCTCCAGCAGCGTGGACTACCTGATGTACTCCGGCTTTGTGATGATGGCCTACTTCTGGGCGCTGCAGGCGTCCAAGGCCAGCGAACTCTTGGCCAGCGGCAAGGGCAAGGAGTCCAACGACTTCTACACCGCCAAGATCCAGACGGCCGAGTTCTACTTCGCGCGCCTGCTGCCCCGTGCGGACGGCCACTACAGCGCGGCGCTGGCGCCCACCAGCTCCGTGATGCAAATGCCGCAGGAGTTATTCCAGATGGCTTGAAGCAGAATCATGCTGTAGCCCTCGTCCATTTTGACTGCACTGCTATCGATTGCATAGTAGCGCGTGCAACGTGATCCTGGGCTGACGTATCCATGCGTGGACAGGCGCAACTGGCGAGTGGGCGATGCTGTGCTGTGCAGAACAGGCAATCGCATCAACACATGACCTATTTGCAGCGGCCGAGGGACGCGGGGCCACACCGACGGCCATCTACCCAAATCGCTCCATCCAACAGTGCGCCATTCCATTCAACGTTTGTCATTTGTGCACCGACCAAATTCGCTCCGCGCAAATCTGCCTTGGACAAATCCATATTGGTCATCACGGCCCTGGACAGATCAACACCTCTGAAATTGACTCCAACCGCCTCTACGTTGGTAAACGACGCACCGGCGTAGTTACCCCGGCTTAAATCCTGGCCCGACAAGTCGCTGTTCACAAACACCTTGCCGCCATTGCCCACAGTGGATACGCGGTCCGACTTGCCGACGTTTGTTAAGACGGTCTTTCCCTCAATAACCTCGGTGCTTTCAGAGTCGCCTGCAATAACCTCGGTCTTGCTCTTTTTGCTGGCTCTACCTTTATCGCCTTTGGTAGTGACCGTTGCCTTGCTGCCAGGGGACGCGTCCACGCGGATATTGCCGCTGTCGATCACCACGGACTGGCTGTAGGCCGCGCCAAAAGATGCGGCCAAAATAACAAAAATCTGGGTCTTGTGGAAATATGCCATTGAAATCCTCTTACTTACTTACTTACTTACTTACTTACTTACTTACTTACTTACGATTTTTTCGACCTTGATTGGCTGGGGACCCGAAAAGCAGCGCGCTGCAGCAGTACCTTGCCCTCAACCAAATCGCGTGTGCCGCCACAACTAATCCTAATCAGAAACCACCACCGGTGACCGAAACGTTTAGCGGATTGTTGCCATTTATCAGGACGGAAAATACCAGACCAGAAGCTGCAAGCGGGACGACTCACACAAGCGTTTTGTACTGTTTCATTTGTTGCTATCGATTGTTATCGCTCTGAAGTTTATGTGTGAAAGTTGCTGCAAATTGTGACAAGTCCGCTGAAAATTTGGGTGCCCTTGTAAGTGTTTGTAAGGGCATTTTCAAGATTGCATAAGGGGCAACGGTAGTTGCTGCGATGGCTTGTATATGTGCGACATCACACGTACATCGGAAGTGCCTGTTGTCAGTCGACTTCCCAGCGAGAGATGACGGTCAGGGGCTCAGGCTAGTATTCATGAACGGATACCAAGTTCAAATTTGGATACCTTGATCTTCAAGCCTTTTAGGCAGTGCCCGCATTTTTTTGCTACTCTGAGCCTAATTCGACTTGCTTGGGACTTTTGCAAGTCCTTCATCAATCAGGAACTATCCTATGACTACATCGCCCTCGCTCATGTGGCTACGGGATAACCCGTACTGGCGAGCCGAATTCGCCGCATGGCGTGCGGATTCCTGTGCGACATGGGAAATCGCAGTGCAATTGGCCAACACCCGGCTAGATTTCGTGCAGACCAACATGCTTGACCGCGCAGTTCAAGATCGATTTGGCCCAAATGGGCCTGCCGGTCTTGCTACCAAACCCATTCGCCTTGCCATCCTTGGAACATCCACCGTGTCGCATCTTCATGCGGGAATACGGATCGCAGGGTTGCGCCGTGGCATGTGGATTTCCACGTACGAAAGCGCATTCGGTCAGTATTTGCAGGAACTGGTCGACACTGGATCTCACCTTCACGCGTTTGAACCTACTGCAGTGCTATTCAGCTTGGATTCCCACCATATTGCCCTTGGCGCCTCAGTATGTTTAAGCCCAACCGCTGCATGGGAGGAACTACGCAATACCAAGGATCAAATACAGCACTGCTGGCAATTGGCGCGCCGTTCCTTTCGCTGCCAGGTCTTACAACAAACACTACTTCCAGTGTTTCCCGCGATCTTGGGAAGCAATGAACACAGACTCGTCGGTTCGAGTTGCCATATGGTGCAGCAGATCAACATGGAATTGCGCTCCATGACAGTTGACGAGGGAGTGGATTTGGTCGCAGTGGACGACCGAGCGGCAATTGACGGGTTAGCTGCTTGGCACGATCCAGCTCTCTGGTGCCGCTCGAAACAGGAAATTTCGCCCAATGCCGTGCCCCTGTATGGCGATCTTGTTACGCGCGTACTGGCGGCGCAGCGAGGCCTTTCATCAAAATGCCTTGTGCTGGATCTAGACGACACGCTGTGGGGAGGTGTGGTTGCAGATTGCGCGATAGAGGGCTTGGTGTTGGGTCAAGGCAGCGCGCTGGGTGAAGGCTTCGCCGCCATGCAAAAGTACGCAAAGGAATTGAAGCGACGGGGCGTGATTCTCGCTGTTTGCTCAAAAAACAATGAAGCAGCAGCGATGGAGCCGTTTGAGCGGCACCCGGAGATGGTTTTGCGCCTAGAAGACATTTCGTGTTTTGCGGCCAATTGGGACGACAAGGCAACAAATATTCGCCGAATCGCTGCCCAGTTGAACATTGGACTGGGCAGTCTCGTCTTTGTCGATGACAACCCGGCGGAACGCGAACTGGTGCGACGCGAACTACCTGAGGTTGCGGTGCCTGAACTCCCGTGCGAACCGTCGTTAATTCCGTACCGTCTGGCCGAGGCGGGGTATTTCGAAGCGCTGACGATCACAAATGAGGATCTACAACGCACTCAGCAATACCAGGACAACGCATTGCGTGGCAAGTTTATGGCGAGTGGTACGGATATGGACGGTTTTTTGAGAAGTCTTCAGATGCGGCTCGTATGGCGCCCCTTCGATCGTACTGGTTTGACACGCATTGTTCAACTGATTAACAAGACCAACCAGTTCAATTTGACTACCCGGCGCTACACCGTCGATGAAGTATTGGCGGTGATGTCAGATACCCATGCTATCGGCTTGCAATTTCGCCTGATGGACAGGTTTGGCGACAACGGTATCATTGCGATCGTCATCGGTAAAATGCAGCAAGAGGATCTCTATATCGATACGTGGCTAATGAGCTGCCGGGTACTAGGACGGCATGTCGAAAACGCCACCCTTGCTCAGATCGTCGACAGTGCTCGGACGCTAGGGGCAAAGCGAATTGTCGGACAGTACATTGAAACCCCAAAAAATGCTCTTGTGAAGGATCACTATTTAAAAATGGGCTTCAAGTGCACAGCACAAGCGCCAACAAACACCTTCGCCACCCTAGAAATTGCCGATTTCGTACCAACAAATACTCACATTCTGATTGAAGAAGAACAATATGCAGACAGCTTCGGAAATTGAGGGAATCCTGACCACAATTTTTCGGGATGTATTCATGTGTGACGACATAGCACTCGCGCCAGACTTTACTTCAGCTGACATCGATGGCTGGGACTCGATGAAGCAGATCGAGATATTGATTGCAACTGAGAGCTATTTTGGTATCAAGTTCAATACCCGCGAAATCGACAATCTTCAAAGCGTGGGGGATTTGCTCAGCCTAATCTCAAATACAATAAAGTCCAAAGGCTCAAGAAATACTTGAAAGCTCAAATATTACCAAACAATAAAGTGTCAACCTTTATGTCATGTGCGTCTGTAAATTAGATGACTGGTAAGTCCGCCGCTGGGCATGATCGCGTAGACATATCCGTGAGCGGCATTGGTGCGAATAAAGAGACCGAAGAGGGCGACCTGGAATATTCGCTTGCTCTTTGGGCGCGGCATCGCGACTTGCAGCCGACATCGCCTTACGGGTATTTGCGGGCCGGTATCGCGCTCCGTACCGTCATGCGGTTTGATGAAGCTGACGCAGTACTAGCGGCGGGGCTAAATCAAGCTTCTGATCGTTTTGGAATAGCTGTCCACTATGCATGGGTCGCGCACCATCGCAAGGATTGGGTAACAGCCCTCGCTAGATGGCAAGCGGTCGCCCACGAATTTCCTTTGGCGCCTGAAGGTCATGGTGGAATTGGATTGGTTTTGATTCAGTTGCAACGATTTGACGAAGCTCAGACACAGCTAGAGGTCGCCCTGTTGAGCTTCTCTGACTCTGAAGCAATCGCCACCGTTTTCGCAGAATTAGCTATAGCCAGAGAAGACTACAGAGCGGCAGTGACGCGCTTGGACGCAGCGCTAGCGATTAATCCCGCTGCCGAGCATCTGCGCGATATGCGAGGCATGGCTTCATGGCATAGCAAGCACGAAGAGGAAGCAGCAGCGCGTTCAAATTTAATTGTGTCGATTGAATATCCCATTGCGCACCCATCTCAGAAACCCGTCGCCGTCGAGAGGATCGACGATCCAGCGATTCATCGTCTGGTTATGCAGTTCGACAACTTGGGTGAAAATTGCGAATTTGGCTTGGTGCAACGCCGCTTTAACGCAGAACCGTTGGGCCTGCTGCGCTGGACCCATACGCGCCCGGAGACACTGATCCATCTTCTTGAATCTCAATTTTCGGGATTCGGGGAAGAGGGCAACGTCGAGATTCTTAGACCTGATGGCAGAGAGTACTACGTTAGAGATTCAAAGTTTGGAATTGTGTTTCATACTTTCATTACACATTACAAGGAGGATGAATCAAGTTTACTGGCCAAACAGTCGGCAAGGTTGCGATGGCTAAGAGACAAGATGCTGGCTGATTTGGCAACAGGAGGAAAGATATTCGTCTACAAGTTTCAAGACAGCGACTGTTCATCGCAATCGTTGCGCTTATTTCAGGCCCTGTCCAGGTACGGGACTTGCAGGTTGCTGTGCGCCTCCCTGGCAAGCCAAAACAATTTGGCCGGTTCAGTGCGCATGGAAGGAAACGGCCTGTTTCACAGCTACCTGAGTAGACTGAATCCAGGCCCACCACCTGACAATCGGTGGGAAATTCCCTTTGATGAATGGATTGCAATTTGCAGTCAAGTAGTTGGTACAGACGCGCGATTACCCTAAGGCAATGACGATTAAGTCCAAGCTGGCCCGTGACTTGCATGCAAGCGTGCGACTTGTTGCGGACACTCAAATGAAGCAACAGACCCTTGCAATGGCCGTTGACCGAGATTCCCGCGCGAAGTACGCCGTGGCTTTTTTTAAGATGTCGAGCTCCATCTTCACGCGTGCCAGTTCGGCCCTCAGCCGGGCAAGTTCCATTTGCTCAGGGTTTACCGGTTTGTCGCCCGCTCCCTTGAGTTCTCCTTTGGCGCTGAGCCTGACCCAGTTCTCCGAGCTTGCTTTGGGGATGCCCAGTATCTTGGCCGTGACGGACGCAGACTGTCCTCCTTTGACCAGCCTGACGGCCTCCAGCTTGAATTCCAGCGTGTACTTGGCCCGTCGTTTCGTTTCACTCATTTCGTTCTCCTTGAACTGATTTTTAACCATCAGCTAAGCAGTACGTTTTTCGGGGGCAAGGTCACACATCGCGCACTCAACTGACCGGCTAACGCGCTGAGTGTTTGCTAATTTATTTCATTTTTGAAACAAACGGTCATGTTTTGACAAACACAAACATCTCGTGCGGCGGTTTAATGACCAGTTGAGATGTGAATACTGCGTCTTTTACTTGCGACCACTATGTTTTGCAATTTACTCACTCTGATTGAGCTTGCAACATTTTGGGAAGAGCTACAAACGAAAAATGCTATGAAAAAAAGTAAATACTTAAGTCAGAATTTTGTTGAGCAAGCTGCCACTATTGGTGCTCTACTTACTTGTTTTGTAGCATCGTCTGGCAGTCTGCATGCGCAAACAGTTGCTGCAAAGGACTGCCTGCTCAACTGGGCTGAGAGAACTTACCCTGAAGCTCTCTCAGCGGCCACATGGCAACAATCTCTAAAGATCGATAAATACTACTACCGGTACTACTCGCGGTCTAACTCTTATGCCGCTGTCGGCGATGATAATCGCGCCTACTACTACGCGCCAGTTACTGCGCCAATGCTTGGTGATCCCAAAATTACTGATATGGGCAATGTAGACCAGTGGTATTCAACTTCTGGGTGTGCGGAGTTGGTTGCTACGCCTGCGCCTACGCCTACGCCTACGCCTACGCCTACGCCTACGCCTACGCCTGGACCATCTCCATTCGTTACTGCTAAGACATATGTTAAAAACAACGGGCCCGACAGTAACCCGCGTAAAGGCTGGAACTCTGGGTGGTGGGGTACCCCGCGTCCAGAACAGACCGTGGGATTTCAGTACGTTACGTGGGGAGCCATGGAGCCCAGCAACAATCAATTCAATTGGGCTGAGGTTGAAAACATCATCGACCGACCTGGCTCGCGGGGAAAGCACGTCGTACTGCGTCTCTACTGCGATTGGTATACGGAAGTAAATTCCAACTGCCCCAAGTGGCTGTTCGATGAAGCGGGGGTCAAACGTATTCAAGGCAGCGGCAATACTTGGCTCACCGACTACAACGACCCCAAGTTCATTGCTTACGCGACACGCGCAATTCAGGCATTCGCATCGCGTTACAACAATGACCCACGCATACAAGCCATTCAGATCGGGGTGCTAGGTTATTGGGGGGAGTGGCACAACGCTGGTTTTGGCGGAAGCTACAGCATCACGGATGCTTCCAAGCAAGCAATTTTGAGCGCCTATAAAGGCAGCTTCACCAATGTGCCCCTTCAAGGCCGCTATCCATGGCGAGAGCCACTTAAGTCAACCGGTGGCATCGGCTTTCATAACGACTACTTTATGCCGAATAACGGCCACAGTGATGAGTTCGACAATGCACTAACCAACAGTGGTCTCTGTATGAACGGTCCAATAGGGGGGGAGGTTCCGCCACGCAGCGACAGTGAGCGGGCGTCTGAGCTGACGGCGATGTATGCCACCCCCAAGGGCGAAAGCATGATCCGCACCGGTCGTTACTCACACATGATGTCGGGATATTCTCAAA
>NZ_JANXUQ010000001.1 GCF_025356155.1 Rhodoferax sp.
GTTGGATTTCAAGGTCGGCGTTGCCGATTCGGTGACCAAGTCCATCGCCTACCGGCTGCTCGAGCCGGCGCTAGCCATCGCTGAACCCGTGCGCCTGGTTTGTAGCGAGGGCAAGTTCCCCGATCTGCTGGCCCAGCTCGCGCTGAATCGGCTGGACTTGGTGATCGCCGACGAGCCCATGTCCAAGCGCCTGAACGTCAAAGCCTTCAACCATCCACTGGGCCGCACCGCCATGAGTTTCTTCTGCGCGCCACAGCTGAGGGCACAGCTCAAAGGCCCGTTCCCGCAATGCCTGAACGATTTTCCGCTGCTGATCCCCGGTGCCCAGGCCTCGGTGCGCCAGCAATTGGAGGGATGGCTGACCCGACACCAGATCCATCCCCGCATTATTGGCGAGTTTGACGACGGCGCGCTGATGAGCGCCTTCGGCCGCGAAGGCCGTGGTGTGTTCATGGCGCCCACCGTCATGGAGCGCGACACCGTGGAGCAGTACGGCGTGGAATGGATTGGCCGGACCGAGGAATTGGTGGACGAGTTCTACGCCGTGTCCGTAGAGCGGCGCATCACGCACCCCTGCGTGGTGGCGATCACGGGCGCGGCGCGGGGACAGTTGTTTGGGTGACCAAGTAGCCCACGCCATCAATTGTGGGAGCAGTTTGACAGCGTGAGTAAAAGATGACAGACTAGTTTAATGACTAGTCTGATTGGAGTTGTTATGCATACGTGGCCAGTTCAAGATGCGAAAGCGCGGTTTAGCGAGTTCCTGGATGCCTGCCTCCAGGAGGGGCCGCAAATGGTGACACGGCGTGGTGCCGAAGCTGCCGTGCTGGTGCCGGTGCAGGAGTGGCGGCGTTTGCAGTCTGCGGCACGTCCTTCTCTGAAGCAACTGCTGCTGGCTGAGCAGGGACGCTCCGACATGGTCTTGCCCGCCCGCGGGCAGGCAAAGCGCCGCAAGGTGGAGCCAATGCAGTGAGTGGCCCAGTGGTGAGCCCTGGCAAATATTTATTGGACACGAATGTGGTCTCTGAACTCCGCAAGCCCCGCCCGCATGGCGCGGTGGTTGCGTGGCTGGAATCGCTGGACGATGAGCAGCTCTTTGTGTCCGCGGTAACGCTGGGTGAGATACAGGCCGGCATTGAGTTGACGCGAGAGCAAGATACGGAGAAGGCGGCCGACATCGAGGCCTGGCTGGAATTGGTGGCCAGCTCCTACAACATCTTGCCGATGGACGCGGCAAGCTTCAGGGCATGGGCGCGGTTGATGCACAGAAAGTCCAATACGCTCAATGAAGACGCCATGATCGCGGCAACCGCGAAAGTGCACGGACTGACAGTTGCTACACGCAACGTGGCCGACTTCCACGCGCTGGGGCTGGAAGTATTCAATCCATTTTCTCCTGCCTAGGCGAGGGTAGCGATTGCCGCCATGTGAGCACGGCATCGCCGTGCTGGACCGAAGTACAACGCTACTTTGGCAGTTCTTGGAACTGAGGCAGATCGTCGGTGATGTCATGCCACGGGGCCTTGCTGCCTACAAATACGTGAAACAGGGGCTTGATGCCGGGATCTTGATCCAGCACGCCCAGCGGCAGCCCCAATGCCGCCGGGTGGTCATCGAACTTGGAGTGCACAGGGGAGCCGCACACGCGGCAGAACCCTCTGTGGTTGCCCGGCGAAGATTCATAGTAGGTCACCAGCTCTGCGCCCTTGGTGAACCTGAAGTCCGATGCCTTGAGCCGCGCACGGGCGCGAAAGGTGGGCCCCTGTGCCTTGCGGCACATCGTGCAGTGGCAGTTCAGAGCCTGGCTCAAAGGCCCGGCTATTTCGTAGGCAACGGCTGAACAAAGGCAACTTCCAGTAAGCGTGGTGGCGGTGGGTGGTTGTTGGAGTCTGGGGTTGGGGCAGCGCAAGTGGCTGCGGAATTTTTGGATTGTGGGGCCAATCCGCTTCGGGAGCCTCAGCCCGCCGCGACCCGGTGTCGATGGCTCACGATTAGATGTTTAAGTAATTTGAAACTAATTATTCAGTAGTTCCAGTTTTAACGTTGGGCTTTCAGAATCCAATCCATCGCACTTATCGCGTTGTATTTTTCCTCTGGAGTTCTTCGACATGGTCAACCGCAAACCCTCCCGCCGGTTCTTCACCGCGCTGGCCCTCACCACCGTGTTGGCAGGCGCCAGCCTCAGCGCCATCGCCCAGCCCAAGCCGGTCGAGCTGCTCAATGTGTCTTACGACCCCACGCGCGAGTTGTATGTCGAGTTCAACGCCGCCTTCACCAGGTACTGGAAGGCCAAGACCGGCCAGGACGTCACGATCAAGCAATCCCATGGCGGCTCGGGCAAGCAGGCGCGCTCCATCATCGACGGATTGGATGCAGACGTAGCTACCTTGGGTCTGGCCGGTGACACCGATGCGCTGGTCAAGAACGGTGGCTGGGTAGTGCCCGACTGGCAAAAAAAGCTGCCGCACAACGCATCGCCCTACACATCGACCATCGTGCTGGCCGTGCGCCAAGGCAACCCCAAGAACATCAAGGACTGGGATGATCTGATCCGCCCTGACATCAAGGTCATCACACCCAACCCCAAGACCTCGGGCGGCGCGCGCTGGAACTACCTGGCGGCTTGGGAATTTGCCAAGCGCAAGTACGGCAGCGACGCTAAGGCGAAAGATTTCGTCGCCAAGCTTTACGGCAATGTGCCTATCCTCGACAGCGGTGCCCGCGGCTCCACGATCACCTTCGCCCAGCGCGGCCAGGGCGATGTGCTGATCGCTTGGGAAAACGAAGCCTATCTGCTGGAGAAAGAATTCAGCTCCAAGTTCGACATCGTCGCACCTTCTTTGAGCATCCTGGCTGAACCCGCCGTGGCCGTTGTCGACAAGAACGTGGACAAGAAGGGCACCCGTGCCGTTGCCGAGGAATACCTGAAGTATTTGTACACCGAAGAAGGCCAGGACATTGCCGGCAAAAACTTCTACCGCCCCGCGGTGTCGGAAAAAGCCAAGGCCAAGTACATCAAGCAGTTCGCCCCTATCAAGCTGTTCAGCATCGACGATGCCTTTGGCGGCTGGGCCAAGGCCGACAAAGAGCACTTTGCCGACGGCGGCAGCTTTGACCAGATCTACGTGAAGAAATAAACCCCACGCTGTCACACATCCACACCGAGCAAAAACGCGCAAATAGAAAGAAGAAAAGACCATGACAGTCCTATTGGTAGCCGGTAGCCCATCCGAGCATTCGCGGTCCGCCGCGTTGCTGGATGCGGTGCAGCAGCGCCTGCAACTGCGCGGTGTCGAGGTGGAGCGATTGCATATCCGCGATCTGTCACCGCGGGCCTTGTTGCTTGCCGATTTCAGCCATCCATCGGTGGTCCACGCAACGTCGCTGGTGGCCCGTGCCCGCGCCATCGTCGTCGCCACCCCGGTCTACAAGGCGGCCTATAGCGGTGTGTTGAAAGTGTTTTTGGATCTGTTGCCGCAGACCGCGTTAAAGACCAAGCATGTGCTGCCCTTGGCTACTGGTGGCAGCCCGAACCACATGCTGGCGCTGGACTATGCGCTGCGCCCGGTGTTGCAGTCGTTGGGTGCCGCGCACATCCTGCCCGGCGTCTATGCCACCGATGCCCAGGTCGTGGTTCTGCCCGAAGGCGGCTACCAGGTGGCGCCCGAGATCGGCGCGCGTTTGGACGAGAGTGTGACCCATCTCATTGCCGAGGCACTGAGAGAAATTCCCTTGGTAGCTGGCCTCTTTGCGCCGGTGCATTTTTCACAGGTGCGATGTAGCGTGTAGACGCGCTTCGCCAGCCCTTCTCCAGCCCTCCGCAAGTCGATAGGGCCACTGCATTCCAGCTGAAATTTTAAAAGAACCCGCGCACGCGGCATGGGCGAAGCCTTGCCTGCGTACACCAATGACAGACAGAAAGAACACACGGCCATGACCCATAACACCGCATCCGAAACCGCGTCGCTAGCGCAGGCCACGCGCCTGACCCGTCGCCAAGCCCTTGCCGCTGGCCTGGCAGGTGCTGCAATTGCCGGCGCCCCGTTGGCGTTTGCACAAACCAGGACCGCGAACCGCGTCATCCGCGTCGGCCACCAAAAAGGCTGGCTGTCCATACTCAAAGGCCGTGGCACGCTGGAGAAAGAACTGGCGCCTCTGGGCGTATCGGTTACCTGGACCGAATTCAATGCCGGGCCCGTGCAACTCGAAGCCTTGAACGTCGGCGCCATCGACTTCGGCGATGTGGGCGAGGCGCCACCCATCTTTGCCCAGGCTGCTGGTGCGCCGCTGGTCTATGCCGGTGCCACCGTGCCGCGGCCCAAGCTCGAAGCCATCATCGTTCCCAAGGGCTCGGACATCAAATCAGTGCTCGACCTCAAGGGCAAACGCGTGGCCTACAACAAGGGTTCCAACGTGCAGTATTTTCTGGCCAAGCTGCTGGAGAAAAACGGCCTGAAGTACACCGATGTGCAGCACATCCACCTGCCGCCGCCCGATGCGCGCGCCGCGTTTGAGAAGGGTGCCGTAGACGCCTGGGTCATCTGGGATCCGTTCCTCGCTGCGGCGCAAAAGACGCTGGACGCGCGCCTGCTGCTCGATGCCAGCGGCGTGGTCAACAACCGCGCCTACTACTTCACATCGCGCGATTTCGCGAGCAAAAACGCCGACGTGCTGAAGATCGCCATCCGCCAGATCAACGACATCGACACCTGGGTCTCGAAGAACAAGCCTGCCGCTGCCAAGGAACTTTCGCAGGTGCTGGGGCTGGACACCGGCATCACCGAGCTCTACCTCAGTCGCTCGGAGTACGGCACCGCAGCCGTGACCAGCGCCGTGCTGACCGAGCAGCAAAAGATTGCTGACACCTTTTTTGAGCTGAAGCTCATCCCCAAAAAGCTCAACCTGCTGCACGCTGCGCCGGTGGACCTGGGTTGAACGCACCACGCCAGCGCTAGGAGCCCATGCCATGACCCAGCCCACCCACGCCAGCATCCAACGCTACCGCCAGCGCCTGCTGGGCCTGCTGTCGGTGACAGCCGGCATCTGGAGCTTGACCAGCCCCATCGCTGTCGGCCAAGCCTGGGCGCAGGCACCCGCCGTCGCGGTGGCTAAAGCACCCGAGCAACTGCGCATCGGCTACCAGAAGTCTGCTGCCAACCTGGTCATCGTCAAGCAGCAGGGCACACTGGAAAAACGCTTCCCGAACACGAAGGTCAGCTGGATTGAATTCCCGGCCGGGCCGCAACTGCTGGAAGCGCTGTCGGTGGGTGCGTTGGAGTTTGGTTTGACCGGTGATTCGCCGCCGGTGTTTGCGCAGTCCGCCGGCAAAGCGCTGGTGTATGTGGGTGCCGAGCCGGCCAAGCCCTTGAGCTCGGCCATCCTGGTGTTGCGCAATTCACCGATCCGCACGCTGGCTGAACTCAAGGGCAAAAAGGTTGGCGTGCAGAAGGGGTCCAGCGCCCACTATCTGCTGGTGCGCGCACTGGCCAAGGCCAACCTGCAATGGTCCGACATACAGCCCATCTACCTGGCACCGGCCGACGCACGTGCCGCCTTTGAGCGCGGCAGTGTCGATGCCTGGGCCATCTGGGATCCGTTCTTTGCCGCCACCGAGCTGGCCATACAGCCCCGCATTCTGACCACGGGCCGCGGCCTGTCCAGCAACAACTCGTTCTACCTCGCGTCTGTGCCCTTTGCCGAGCAGCATCCGCAAACCGTGGCCGCGCTGTTTGAAGAGATCACCAAGGCCGACCGCCTGGTGCAAGAAAACCGGCCGGAGGCCATCAAACTGATCGCGTCTTTTAGCGGGCTGGACGCCGGTGTGGTCAGCCTGTTTCTGCAACGCCGTCCGCCTTCCCCTGTGGGCCTACTCGGCAGCAAAACCGTGCTGGACCAGCAGCAAGTGGCCGATGCCTTCGCCAGCCTGGCCCTGATCCCCAAACCCGTGCAAGTCGCCGACATCGTGTGGAAGCCCGCACAGCCGGCGCTGTTTGCAACCGTTTCAACCCGTTAAACGAAAGTCTCCCATGAACGTTCTCTGGTTCCTCCCCCTGCACGGCGATGGCCGTTACCTCGGCACCCAACAAGGCGCCCGCGCCGTAGACCTGCACTACCTCAAACAAATTGCGCAGGCCGCAGACGAACTGGGCTACAGCGGTGCGCTGTTGCCGGTGGGCCGCTCGTGCGAAGACCCGTGGATCGCCGCGGCCAGCCTGATCGCGGTCACACGCCGCCTCAAGTTTTTGGTGGCGTTGCGCCCCACAACCCTATCGCCCACATCCGCCGCGCGCCAGGCGGCCACCTTTGACCGCTTGAGCGAAGGCCGCCTGTTGGTCAATATTGTGGCCGGTGGTGACTCCGGTGACCTGGAGGCTGACGGCACCTTCCTGACACACGACGAGCGCTACGAACACGCCCGCGAATTCCTGGACATCTGGACCCGGCTAATGGCTGGCGAAGAGGTCACACACCACGGCAAACACCTGCAGGTCAACAAGGCCAAGCTGCTGTTCCCGCCGGTGCAGCGCCCGCACCCGCCGCTGTACTTTGGTGGCTCCAGCAACGCGGCGCACGACATTGCCGCCGAACAGACCGAGCTATACCTGACCTGGGGCGAGCCCCCGGCCGAGGTGGAGAAAAAATTTGCCGACGTGCGCAAACGCGCCGCCGCAGTGGGCCGCACCGTGCGCTTTGGTGTGCGCCTGCACGTGATCCCGCGCGAGACCAATGAGCTGGCCTGGGCCGCCGCCGAAGACCTGAT
>NZ_JANXUQ010000066.1 GCF_025356155.1 Rhodoferax sp.
GGCTACACCGCCCGCCACCACACCTTCTTCGAGATGCTGGGGAACTGGTCTTTCGGCGACTACTTCAAGCGCGATTCGCTGAAGTGGGGCTGGGAGCTGTTGACCACGGTCTACAAATTGCCCGCTGACAAGCTGACTGCCACCGTCTACATCGACGACCAGGAAGCCTATGACATCTGGACCCAAGAAATCGGCCTACCACCCGAGCGCGTGATCCGCATTGGCGATAAAAAGGGTGCCAAAAAATACCAGTCCGACAACTTCTGGATGATGGCCGACACCGGGCCTTGCGGCCCGTGTTCTGAAATCTTTTACGACCACGGCGACCACATTCCCGGTGGCCCACCCGGCAGCCCTGGTGAAGACGGCGACCGTTTCATCGAAATCTGGAACCACGTGTTCATGCAGTTCGACATGCAGGCCGACGGCAGCCTGAACAAGCTGCCCGCCCCCTGCGTGGACACCGGCATGGGCCTGGAGCGCCTGGCCGCCATCCTGCAGCACGTGCACAGCAACTACGAGATCGACCTGTTCGACGCGTTGATCAAGGCGGCCGCCCGCGAAACCGGTTGCACCGACTTGGATAACAAATCTTTGCGCGTGATTGCCGACCACATCCGCGCTACTGCGTTCCTCGTCAGCGACGGGGTGCTGCCGAGCAACGAAGGCCGCGGCTACGTGCAGCGCCGCATCATCCGCCGCGCTATCCGCCACGGCTACAAGCTGGGCCAGAAGACACCGTTCTTCCACAAGCTGGTGGCAGACTTGGTCAAGGCTATGGGCGCGGCCTATCCCAATCTGGCATCGCAAGAAGCCCGTATCACCGACGTGCTGCGCATGGAAGAAGAGCGCTTCTTTGAAACGCTTGCCATCGGCATGGAGATTCTCGACATAGAGGCCCCGGTTGTGGGCGCGTTGACTCTTGCTGAAAATGAAAAGCGACTCGCTGAAAATCCCAGCGCACATCAAAAAATGTTGGCTGGTGATGTGGTGTTCAAGCTGCATGACACGTACGGATTTCCTTTTGATCTGACTGCGGATGTTTGTAGGGAGCGAGGTGTCTCGGTAGACCAAGCCGGCTTCCAAGCCGCTATGGCCAAGCAAAAGGCCGCAGGCCGCGCTGCCGGCAAATTCAAGATGGACAAGGCGCTGGAATACACCGGCGCTGGCAACACCTTCGTCGGCTACGACAACCTGACGCAAGCTGCAAAAATCGCCGCGCTGTACGCCGACGGTGCGCCGGTCTCCGAGCTGAAGGCTGGCCAAAATGGCGTCGTTGTGCTGGACACCACCCCCTTCTATGCCGAAAGCGGCGGCCAGGTGGGTGACGAGGGCGCGGTGTTTTCGGACAACGGCCTGTTCGAAGTAGGCGACACGCAAAAGATCAAGGCTGATGTGTTTGGCCACCACGGCACGTTGAAGACTGGCAGCCTGAAGGTCGGCGATGCGGTCACCGCCCACGTGGATGCCACCCAACGCGCCGCTACCGTGCGCAACCACTCGGCCACCCACTTGATGCACAAAGCCCTGCGCGAAGTGTTGGGCGACCATGTGCAGCAAAAGGGCTCACTGGTGAACGCCGAGCGCACCCGCTTTGACTTTGCGCACAACTCCCCGGTCACCGACGCCCAAATTCGCGAGATCGAGAACCGCGTCAACGCAGAAATTCTGTCCAACGCCGCCGCGCAAGCCCGCGTCATGGACATCGAATCGGCACAGAAGACCGGCGCGATGATGCTGTTCGGCGAGAAGTACGGCGAAACCGTGCGGGTGCTGGACATCGGCGGCAGCCGCGAACTCTGCGGCGGCACCCACGTCAAAGCTACGGGCGACATTGGTTTGTTCAAGGTAGTGGGTGAGAGCGGTGTGGCCGCTGGTGTGCGCCGTATCGAGGCGGTGACCGGCGCCAACGCCCTGTCCTACCTGCAAGACCTGGAAGACACCGTGGGCGCAGCCGCCGCAGCGCTCAAAGCACCGGTGGCCGAACTGGGGACCAAGCTGGGCCATGTAATGGACCACATCAAAGCGCTGGAGAAGGAAGTCGCGGCCCTCAAAGGCAAGCTGGCGTCCGCCCAGGGCGATGAGATGCTGAGCCAGGCTGTGGACATTGGCGGCGGCATCAAGCTGCTGGTCGCCAAGCTCGACGGCGCGGACGTCAAAACCCTGCGCGACACCATGGACAAGCTGAAAGACAAGCTCAAGACCGCCGTGGTGGTGTTGGGCGTGGTCGATGGCGAGAAGGTGCAAATCGCCGTCGGCGTGACCGCCGACACCACCGCCAAGGTCAAGGCCGGCGAGCTGGTCAACTTTATTGCGGCACAAGTGGGCGGCAAGGGCGGCGGCAAGGCCGACATGGCCATGGCCGGCGGCACCGAGCCTGCCAAGCTGCCTGCGGCTCTGGCCAGCGTGCGAGCCTGGGTGGCCGCCAAGTTGTAGATGCGTGGGTCATGCCTTCCGGCTCTCTTGACATCACGTACCGCGTCGTTTTCGCGGTGGGGGTGTCAGGGGTCGGATGGTGGCTCGGCGGGGCGTTTGGTCTCCTGATGGGGGCACCCCTTGTGGGCTGGCTGATCGCACCGGTTGTGTACGATGGCGCGGCTTTTGGGTTCCATACCGCCCGCTGGTTGGCCCTGCATCCTTTACAGGGAAACTATTACGCCTACCGGGGTAACGCCATCGATGTCTTGGAGGACGATGAGGGTTTTCGCTGGGTGCGCGTGTCCGACGTGCGGCGAACGCTGAAAGACCTGCCCAAAGACGCCACCTTGCAGCACATAGAACCCGAGCGCACGGAGTTCGACGAGGCGGGCAAGCGCCTGGCCATGCGAACCGATGCCTTGCTGCAATGGTTGGGCAAGGCCCATACGGCTGAGCACATCCGCTTCAAGGTATGGGTGGAGCGGGCCATCCACAATCCTTCTCTTGCCGTGCGCCGCGAGGTTGAAAAAAAAGCCATTCGGCAGCCCGTGATTTAGGGGGCAAACGTGCCGTGATGTAGGGCATGCTACTAAATCGATAGCTGCTAATGCATATTCGGCGAGGGCTAGGGGCTGATTTCATTTAAGCCGGTCGCCGCTTCAGGCCTTCTTCAGCCGGGTCTTCGGCCACACCAGCATCGCTGTTTCAGCAACGCGGAGCAGCTTTGCACGTTCCGCGCCGTCGCGGGCGAGTGTCGATAGGCCCTGGATCACGGCCATCGTGTGGGCGGCGAGTGCCTCCGCATCCGGTTCATCGGGCAAGACATCGGCGATAAGTGAGTTTTCGATCTTCTCCCGCAACTGCTTTTCAATCGCACCCCGTATAGCGGCCAACGCCTCTTTGACGTCATGGGCCTGGTCCGAGCAACTGATCGCGGCGCTGGCCAACAAACACCCGGCGGGGGTGTCTTCCCCGGTAAATCCGATAGCCGCAGCCTTTAGCAAGCCCCACGCGGCGTCTTTGCCATCGGCCGCGCCGTCGATGATGGACTGCGAGGTAACAGGACCCGACAGGTAGCAGTCCACTGCGTCGAGGAACAAGCCTTTCTTGTCGCCAAATGCGGTGTAGATGCTGGAGGGCGGGACGCCAAGCGCTGACGTTAAGTCGTTGAGCGAAGTGGCCTCGTAGCCATGCTTCCAGAACACCAGCATTGCCCGGCGACGGGCCTCCCCACGGTCGAAAGACAACGGGCGACCTCTTTTGCGAGGCGCGGCTTGATTCCCTATATTCGTAGTGGTCATTCCGTAAATTAATGTGCGTTCAAAGAATAGTACATATCATTATCGTATCAATCACTAGGAATATCAAATATGGCGCTTTCTAACTACCGCACCCTTGGCCGATCCGGACTTGTGGTCAGCCCCCTGGCACTGGGAACCATGACCTTCGGAACTGCCCGTTGGGGCTCCGCGGAGGGGGCGTCCCGCGACGTCTTCAATGCCTATGTGGATGCGGGGGGCAATTTTGTGGACACGGCGGACGTCTACTCCAGTGGCCGGTCTGAGGAAATGCTGGGCAAGTTCATCACCGAGCGCGCATTGCGTGACCGGATCGTGCTGGCGACCAAGGCCGGCTTCGCCACCGGGCAAGGTGCGCACAGCGGTGGGAATAGCGCAAAGCACCTGTACAAATCGCTGGAGGGGTCATTGAAGCGATTGCGCACCGACTTTGTCGACCTGTACTGGATCCACGTATGGGACTCCGTGACACCCGCAGAAGAACTGCTGGCGACGATGACCGCCCTGGTTCGGGCGGGAAAGATTCGCTATTGGGGCATCTCCAATGCACCCGCTTGGTATGTCGCACAACTGGCCAGCCTGGCATCGTTTCGGGGCGCGCCGGGTCCTATTGCCATTCAGTATTTTTACTCCCTGGTGAACCGCGAAATTGAGGAAGAGCACATTCCCCTTGCCAGGGAGTTTGGGCTGGGCGTCTTGCCGTGGAGCCCGCTGGCATTTGGATTTCTGACGGGCAAGTACGATCGGGCGGCAGTCGAATGTGCATCGCCGCGTGCGGGCGGGTTGCCGCGTGAGACTGCAGCAGACGACGAAAAACGTCCGGACGGCGACAAACGACTGGACGGGTCCAACCCATTCGGTGACTCGCTCTTTACCGACAGAAACTGGGCAATCGTTGCCGAACTCAAGCGCGTAGCCCAAGAGGTGGGTCAAAGCCCGGCGCGGGTGGCATTGGCATGGGTGACACGCAGACCGGCCGTCACGTCCACCCTCATGGGGGTGAGCGGAGTACACCAGTTACAGGACAACGTTGCAGCCCTGAGCATTGAATTGTCGGACGCGCATGTGTTGGCACTGGACAAGACCAGCCTGTCGCAAGCCCGCATGCTGTACAGCCTGTTTACGCTGGCCGTTCGGCAGCATGCGGTGTTTGGCGGAGATGCAGTCACTGCGTGGGGCGCATAGACGAGAAAGCGCCACTTTGCTGAAGATGAAACGCCAAATTGATGGGGCTTGCTATTGAATAAATAGCTGCTCACGCATATTCTGCGAGGGCTAGCGGTCGATTTTGCTTAAGCGATTCGTCCCCACAGGCGTTTCGCCAGCGCGTCGTGCTCCGGTTGGTATGCCTGGGCTGGTGTATCTTGCGCGAGTTGCGTTTCGACCAGCCGCTGCAAGGTTTCCAAATGCGGCATCACGGTGCCAAAAAACTGCACCCGCTCGCGCGTAGCCATCAGCAGCGTCGGAAAATTGTCCACCTCAATCGGGTCCACCAGGTCTGACTCATCCTCCACATCCACCCACACAAACTGCACGCTTGGGAACGCGGCTTGTAGCTGCGTAAACCGGGGTTGGTACTCGCGGCAGGCGCCGCACCAGTCTGCGCACAGGCAGGCCACCAGCAGCACGTGCGGCTGCATAGTCGATGGTGGGATATTCAAAGCGGTTGGCATAGTCCAATGATCGCAGAACGCAAGGCATGAGGTCATCCACAACTTGCATGCCCATTTGTCCCCGGCGTGACCATAATCACATGGCTACCCGTGCATGCGCGTGACAACAACAGTGGATCAACAGGAGAACAAAAATGACCCAAGAACTTTCCCCCGCAGAACAAGCCCTGCGCGAAGCCGCCCGCGAATACCACCGCACGCCCACCCGTGGAAAAATTTCGGTCAACCCCACCAAGCCCTTGTCCAACCAGCGCGACCTGTCGCTGGCCTACTCGCCCGGCGTGGCCTACCCGTGTCTGGACATCCAGGCCGACCCGTCGCTGGCGGTGGAGTACACGTCGCGCGGCAATCTGGTGGGCGTCATCACCAACGGCACGGCCGTGCTGGGCTTGGGCAATATTGGCCCGCTGGCCAGCAAACCGGTGATGGAAGGCAAGGGCTGCCTATTCAAGAAATTTGCCGGCATCGATGTGTTTGACATCGAACTGGCTGAGAACGACCCCGACAAGCTGGTCGACATCATCGCCGCCATGGAACCCACGCTGGGCGGCATTAACCTCGAAGACATCAAGGCGCCGGAGTGTTTCTACATCGAGAAAAAGCTCAGCGAACGCATGGGCATACCGGTCTTCCACGACGACCAGCACGGCACGGCCATCATCTCGTCCGCGGCCTTGATCAATGGCCTGGAACTGGTCGGCAAACGCATTGAAGACGTGAAGATTGCCGTGTCGGGTGCGGGTGCTGCGGCACTGGCCTGCCTGGATGTGATGGTGGGCTTGGGGGTGCGTGTGGAGAACGTGTTTGCCTGTGATTCCAAGGGCGTCATCTATGAAGGCCGCCCAGGAGGCTACGACGAGTCCAAGGCCCGCTTTGCACAGAACACGCCCGCCCGCACGCTGGCCGATGTGGTGAACGGTGCTGACGTGTTCCTGGGCTGCTCCACCGCCGGTGTGTTGACCGTGGAGATGGTCAAGACCATGGCCGACAAGCCCATCATCCTGGCGCTGGCCAACCCCGAACCCGAGATTCGCCCCGAGTTGGCCAAGGCCGCGCGGCCGGACTGCATCATCGCCACCGGCCGTTCAGATTACCCCAACCAGGTCAACAACGTCCTGTGTTTTCCCTACATCTTCCGTGGTGCGCTGGACTGTGGCGCCACCAAGATCACCGAGGCCATGAAGCTGGCCTGCGTGCGCCAGATTGCCGACCTGGCCAAGGCCGACATCAGCGAAGAAGTAGCCAATGCCTACGCGGGCAAGGAGTTGGTATTTGGCCCCGATTATTTAATCCCCACACCCTTTGACTCGCGCCTGATTCTGCGCATCGCGCCCGCCGTGGCACAGGCCGCTGCGGACTCGGGCGTGGCTGCACGGCCTATTGCAGACATGGAGGCCTACCGCCAGCAACTGTCGCGCTTTGTCTACCAAACCGGCATGTTCATGCGCCCGGTATTCAGCGCCTCCAAGGCCGTGTTACCCGCCGCCAAGCGTGTAGCCTACGCCGAGGGCGAAGACGAACGCGTGCTGCGCGCCGCCCAAGTTGCAGTGGACGAAGGCTTGGCCTATCCCATCCTGATTGGTCGCCCTGCGGTCATCCAGGCGCGCCTCACCAAGGCCGGCTTGCGCCTTCAGTTGGGGCGCGACGCGGACTGCGTCAACCCCGAAGACGACCCGCGCTTTCGCCAGTACTGGGAGCTGTACCACCAGCTCATGGGTCGCCACGGCATCACGCAAGAGGCGGCGAAGGCAGCAGTGCGCCGCTCCAACACCACGATCGCCGCGCTATCCGTCAAGCTGGGCCATGCCGACGCCATGTTGTGCGGCATGGTGGGGCGTTACGACGTGCACCTGGGCCACGTGCGCGACATCATCGGCCTGCGCGCCGATGCGCCCGGTCTGGCCGCGATGAACGCGCTGATGCTGGAAAAATACGCGCTGTTCATTGCCGATACCTATGTGAACGAAGACCCGAGCGCCGAGCAACTGGCCAGCATCGCGCTGATGGCCGCGCAAGAGGTCAGCCGCTTCGGCCTGCCGCCCAAGGTGGCTTTCCTGTCGCACTCCAATTTCGGCTCCTCCGACCGCCCCTCGGCCCGCAAGATGCGCTTGGCGCGCGAGCTGTTCACCAAGATGGCGCCGGATATCGAATGCGATGGTGAGATGCAAGGTGATGCTGCCTTGTCCGAGACGGTGCGCCGCTCGGCATTGGCGGACACAACCTTGCACGGCGAAGCCAATCTGCTGATCTGCCCGAACCTGGACTCGGCCAATATTCTGTTCAACGTGCTGAAGATGACGGCAGGTAACGGCGTGACGGTGGGGCCAATCTTGCTGGGTGCGGCGGCATCGGCACACATCTTGACGCCGTCGGCTACCGTGCGGCGGGTGGTGAATATGACGGCGTTGGCGGTGGCCAATGCTGCTGCATTTGCTTAGGGTTCAGGACTGAGGCAGGGGCCATTGCCAAAAACTCTGCAAGGGATGCTATTCAAAGCGGTTAAAACGGACTGGACCGGGGACGGTGTTCTTAGGGTGCCATCGTTGCTGCACGAATGGTCAGTGATCAAGCATTGCCCGTCGAAACTGGAAAATTCAGTGAGGTAACGAAGTGGCGGTTCTCGCTCCAACTGAACTGCATATTCCCCCGATGTGCTGTCATGACCGCGTTCACAATAGCTAAACCGAGGCTTGCCCCCTCGCGATTGCCATCTCGTGCGGCAAATGGCTTGCGAACCTGATCCCATTGGGACTCGGCAATGCCCGGCCCGTCGTCTTCAACGCGAAGCTCCCAAAAAGCAGCCACCCTGCGAATTTCCATGTGGAGCAGGGTCTTGGAACCATACTTCAGGGCGTTGTCGATGACATTTTTGAGTGCCTCACGCAGCGCGATGGAATCGCCCTGAATGTGACATCCGTGGTCGGGCGTCAGAAAGCCAAAGTCGAGATCGTGGTGTAGCGGTCCCGACAGCTTTTCGGCCATGACCTCCCTGGCCAGCTCCGCCAAATCAATGGACTCCAGTGCGATCGACTCTGCACGAAACTGAACCATGGCATGGTTGATCAACTGGTTCACCAACGCGCCGAGATTGCGGGTCAAGTCCTGCAACCGTGCCAAGTGATAGCCCCGAGTTGCCTCGTTGGCATTCAGAGACAAAAGTTCCATCTGTGACAGCAGCGCTGCGACCGGGGTTCGCAACTGGTGTGCCGCATCGCCGATAACGCCGCGCATCATGGAGCGGTGAACCTCCAGGCGTCGCATGAACTCGTTGATGGACGCCACCAGTGTGTGAATCTCGGCGGGTACAACCTGTGTCAGTGGCGACAGGTCATTCATCTCCCGGTTCTGGATCGTCGTTCCAATCGACTTCAGAGGGTCCAAAGCCTGACGCAGTGTGAACAAAGCCGCAACGACGGTTACTATTCCCATGGTGATGATCAGTATCGAAGTGTTGATCCCCAAGTTTTTCGCAATGGAGTGCCGCGCATGGTTCGTCTGCGCAAGCATGATCACGGCCCAGGGGTTGGCACCCTCAACCGGCATGCGTCTGCCCACAATGGCAATGCTGACGGGGAGCTCAGCGTACGTCCCTTGCACCACCAAGGGCCCGTCTTTCAGGCGTTCAAACGGTATCGTTGGTTTGAGTTCCGGGTCCCCGGCAACGACACGGCCTGACGGGTCCAGCACGGCATAGAAGACCTGGTCAGAGGCCGTCAACATCGAGAAGGTGGAAATCGGTATATCGACGTTCACCCGCCCATTTTCATACCAGGTGTTTTCCGCAAGCTGCAGGGCACTGCCGGTCAATATGCGATCGTAGGCATCGTTGGCCGCAAACCGCGTGAACAGCACCACCGCTGCCAGCAGAACCACGCCACTGATACCCAGAACCAGCGCAACGCGAATGGCCAGCCGTGTATAGAGCGAGGTGCCCCGCATTTTCATAGCAACACGACCCGGTAACCGAGCCCCCGCAAGGTCCGGATTTCAAAGCGAGCAGAGGGCAGTTTCTTGCGCAGCCGGGCAATGTATTGCTCTACCAGATTCGCATTGGGGTTGTCGTCCAGCGTGAACAGTTTGTCAATCAGCTCATCTTTTCCGAAGATGCGTCCCGGGCGTGAAATGATGATCTCCAGCAGCGTCACTTCGCGGCGTGTCAGCTCCACCGGCTGGTTGTCAATGCGAACGGTTCTGCTCTTGCGGTCCAGGGTCAGATTCGCGCAACTGAGGACATTGGTGGAGTCGCCACCCATGCGCCGCATGAGGACGCGAATACGGGCCTCCAATTCGCGGAAATCGAAGGGTTTGATCAGGTAGTCGTCGGCGCCCAGATCCAGAGCACGCACACGCTCATCAATTTCAGCGCATGCGGTCAGCATCAGCACCTGGGTTTTCAGGTGCCCAGCGCGGATACGCTCCAGCAGCGTGTAGCCGTCTGTGCCCGGCAACATGACGTCCAGAACGATGAGGTCGTAGTGGTCCGCCACCACCATGGTCAAAGCTTCTGTTCCGTTCGATTCCCAATCCACCGTGTGGCCCAGCCGCTCTAGGTGGGCCTGAATGGCCTGTGCAACATCGACCGAGTCTTCGACCAGCAGGACGCGCATGGAATCAGGCCTTATACAAGTTCAGGTTCGCTACAGGTCGAAAGTCTAGCATCCGATCCACAGAACAATATTTGAGGAGACAACTGTGAGGCACGACGCAATACCCGTCGGCGCGAGCGTGAACAACGCTCGTGCCGAACCCCAACCCTTGCTGGAAATTGACAATGTCACGTTGCAATACAAGACCAGCGAGCACCTTGTTACCGCCACCAAGCAAGTGAGCTTCAAGGTCTATCCATCCGACCGCTACATCCTGCTTGGCCCCTCAGGCTGTGGCAAGTCGACCTTGCTCAAAGCCATTGGGGGATACATGCCGCCGGTGAGTGGGGCTATTCGATTGAAGGGCCATGAAGTCAAACAGCCGGGGCCGGACAGGATGATGGTGTTCCAGGAATTTGACCAGTTGCTGCCCTGGAAGACTGTTCGACAGAATGTTGAGTTTGCATTGCACGCCAGTGGCCGTTTACGTGGCAAGGAGGCAGTTGATCGGGCTACCTACTACATCGAAAAAGTAGGTTTGGCCAAGTTCATCGACAGCTATCCCCATATGCTGTCCGGCGGAATGAAGCAGCGGGTATCCATTGCGCGGGGCATGGCCATGGAACCTGATGTTCTGTTGATGGACGAGCCCTTTGCAGCGCTGGATGCG
>NZ_JANXUQ010000079.1 GCF_025356155.1 Rhodoferax sp.
AAAAGGAGGAGCCCGCGCAGCGGGCGGGGGACACGGAGCAGAACGCTCTGCCGCCCAGCCTCCGCCCCCAAGCAAGGACTTGCTATTAAGGATTACCGAGAAAATCGCGCTTACCAATTTCCACCCCGTTGTGGCGCAGGATGCTGTACGCGGTGGTAATGTGGAAGTAGAAATTAGGAACAGCGTGGCCCAGCAGGAATTGCATGCCCTTGTAATGCGTTTCCTTTTCGCCACGCTTGGTGACGATGTCTTTGTCTTCGGTGCCGTCGATTTTCTCGGCCGGAACGGTCTGGATGAAGGCAATGGTTTTGGCCACACGCGCCTTCAGTTCGGCAATCGTCTTCTCATTGTCTTCAAACACCGGCGCTTCTACGCCAGACAAACGGGCCACCACGCCCTTGGCGGTATCGCAGGCGATCTGCACTTGGGTGCTCATGGGCAGCATGTCGGGGAACAGACGGAAGGCGGTCAGGCTGGCATCGCTGAGCTTCTTGGCTTCAACGTGGGCTTGTGCTTTATCGAGGATATTGGACAGATTGCCCAGAATGTTGACGAAACGGGGCACGCTGGCCTGGTACATGGAGATAGTCATGGGGAGAGTCCTGTGAATGGTTGCCGCGTGGTCGCGGCGGGCCATGGTAACTGGTATCCCACCGCGTTGCAGGCGGCCCACCAATCCCCGTTTGGGGCGCCTCAGACCAATGCTGATTCTCTAGGCAAACACCTGCTCCAGCAGCAGACCACGCGGCGCATCGGCCGGGCGCCAGGATGCCACCGACCGCTGCTCCATGCCCGACGTGATTGCAATGGTGGACGGCTTCATCGCGTAGATCAGCGCCCGTTTGTGGTCAGCGTTGGTGAAGGTGTCACCGGCTTCGAGCACATAGTCACGCAGGTCGTTGTCCAGCGTGATCCACACGGTGCCGTCGCGGCAGACGATCTGCACGCCTGCCGCGTCGGGCAGGTTGAACAGGGCGCTGCGTTCCAGGTTCAGGTCAAAGTGCCTGGGTGGGGTGGTCATGGTGCTACTCCTTTTACATGCTTGATGGGAATGAATATACTGGCGCCCACTCCGTACTTCAAACGGTCAATTGGAATCCATTGCATGCGCCCACAGAATGCGAAATCCATCCACTCGTTGCCCGAAGGCACCGGCATCCAGCGCGCTGAGCTGCCCCGGCTCGACCTGTTGCGCAGCTTTGAGGCGGCTGCACGCCTGCTCAGTTTCACACTGGCGGCCGATGAATTGGCGCTGACCCAATCCGCCGTCAGCCGGCAGATCCAGATGTTGGAGGCCGATCTGGACGTGCCGCTGTTCGAGCGCCGCCACCGTGCACTGGCACTGACCGATGCCGGCAAGGTCATGCAGCGCGCGGTGGTGGAGAGCCTTGAGCGCCTGCGCGATGCCACGGCCCGTGTACGCACCACCACGCCGATGCGCCAGGTCGCCATCACCACCTCACCCGGCTTTGCGTCGCTGTGGCTGATCCCGCGGCTTGCCAAGTTCACCGCCGACCACCCCGGTGTGGACGTGCGCGTATCGGCCACGATGGAGGAGCTGGACCTGGACCGTAGCCGCATTGACGTGGCGGTGCGGTTCTGCCCCATGGCCAAGGGCCTGGGCCAGCCGCTGTTTGAGGAATCAGTGGTGCCGGTTTGCGCGCCGCAACTTGTCAACACGGGAGCACACCCGCTCAAGACCGCCCACGATTTGCAACACCACACGCTGCTGGCGGTGGATACACCCCAAGGTATGGCGCTGACAGCAGACTGGACGCCTTGGTTCGAAATCATGGGCCTGTCAGACCTGCACATGAAAAGCACGATGCGCTTCACGCAGTATGCCGACGCTATTGCAGCGGCTGTTGCGGGCCAAGGTGTGGTGATTGGCCGCATGCCCTTGCTCAACGAGCTGCTGCGCGATGGGCGTTTGGTGGCGCCGTTCCAGAACCTGGCGGCGTCCCGGCGCGGCTACTTCATCATGGCCTCTGCCCGCGCGGCAGGCAACCCAGACGCGCAAGACTTCATACGCTGGCTGCGCGCCGAAGCCGAGGGAGTGGGCCGCGCATGAAAACATCCGCAGACATGCCGACACTGCGCAAGTGCTTGCTGGCTTGGGCGTGCATGACCAGCCTGAGCAGCATCGCCGCACCCGATGAAGACGCACTAGGCAAGGCCAACGCCTACCCTGCGGCCCCCAAACTCATACAGACCCACCAGGAACGCTACATCGTGGGCTCGTTCAGCGGCATGGACAGCCTGAGTCCGCACTGCACACTGCCAGCGTCTGACAAGCCGCTCGCGCTGCGCACAGCCGAAGCAGAGACGAACTTTCACTACCGCTTCAAAGGCCAGGCGCTGACGCTGGACGACTACATGCAGCGCCAGCGGGCTACGGCCGTGCTGGTGCTCAAAGACGGGGTGGTCGTGGCGGAACGCTACAACTATGCGCGCAACCCTAGCATGCGCATGCTGTCCAACTCCATGGCCAAGACCATCACCGCGCTGGCACTGAGCAAGGCGCTGGAAGAAGGCCTGATCCACTCGTTCGATGACAGTGCGGCCACCTATGTGCCCGCACTCAAAGGCAGCCTGTACGGCGAAACACGTATCGTGAATTTGCTGCGCATGGCATCGGGCGCGCGGTATGTGGAGGACTACACACAGCAGGACGACCGCGCACGTTTCAATGCAACCGTACGCAAAGAGGGTGTCGTTGCTGCGGCGCGCAGCATCACCGAGCGTGCGGATGCCGAGGGTGAGCGCTTCAACTACGCGGGCGCCCAGACCCAGGTGCTCGGTCTGGTGTTGCAAGGTGCAACGGGCAAGACCCTGTGCAATTACGTGGCCGAGAAAATTTGGCAGCCCTTAGGTGCGGAGGTCAAGGCCACGTGGCAGCTCAACCCGCTAGACCAATTGGAATTGGCCCAGGGCGGCTTCAACGCCACTGTGCGTGACTACGCCCGGCTGGGCTGGCTGCTGGCAAACGACGGCTCCTTGAACGGGCGCGCCGTGTTATCGCGCGAACACCTGCTCGACATGACCGACGCGGCACGCCAACCGCTTGCGTTCCGCCCCGGTCACATGCAATACAAAGGCAGCAGCTACGCGGGTTATGGTCTCCAGACTTGGCTATTGCCCGGCACCCATCGGCGCTTTGCGCTGCAGGGCGTTTATGGCCAGGCGATTTTTGTAGACCCAGAATTGAAACTGGTGATGGTGCACACCGCCGTCGGCAAGGACGCATCAGGCGATGCCAGCGGCAACCACCTGGGCGCAGAACGCGATGCCTTGTTCCGCGGGGTGGTGGCGCAGTACGACGCTTGGTGACGTGCCCAGGCTTGGTGGCACTTCAATACACGCTGGTCGCCGGGCCGGGCAAGTCCAGATTTGGGAAGTAGTGTTTGAACGTTTTCTCAAACGTCTTGTCTCGCTTCATCTGGCCCAACGCATCGTTCCACCGTGCCACCAGGGCCGGGTCGGTCCCTTGTGACGCGGCAACATACAACTGCTTATGCATGAAGACAAAGACCAGTTTGAAGTCGGTCGTCCTGTAGCCCGCTTCCTCGGCCAACGCCTGCAGATTGGTCGGTGAGCCGGCAAACAGGCTGATGCGTCCCGCCATCAACTTCTTAACATTCGACAGATTGCTATTGGACCGGTCCAAGTTGGCAAATCCCAGCGCGGTCAGCACCTGATCGCGTACATCGCCGCGGTAGACACCAATCGACGCCACCTTTTTGGCGTCCTCCAGATTGGAGATCAACAGTGGCGAGTCCGCCTTCACATATAAGGCATAGCTGTTGTCAAAGATGGGGCCTATCCATTGGTATAAATTGTCACGCTCCGCCGTGCGCGCCATGGAAAACAGCAAGGTGTTCGGGTTGGAATTGAGACGGTTCAAGCCCCGGGCCCAAGGCACCAGTTGTATCTCGTCCGTGTTGTCGGTGCGCCGTTGGATCTCGCGCACCACGTCGGCGGCGAAGCCCGCAGGCTTGCCATCCGCGCCCCGAAACTGCAGGGGCTTGTTGTCTTCGTAATAGATGCTCAGGCTTTGGGCCAAGAGCATCCCGCTGGACAGCAGACCAGCCAAAAAAAGGAGAATGATTTTCATGCAAAAGGAGCCGACGCAGGTGGGCCCGGTCAGGCGACGACCACTACTTCTTGGAGTAGTCTTCCATGGGTTTGTCGTTCAGGTTGGCCCAAGCGGCCTTGGTTGTATCGGTGGCGAGCAGCCCGACCCGTGTGTTCTTGGGCGGGATGGGCTGCACAAACCACTTGTCATACATCCTGGCCAGTTCGCCCGACTGCTGCAATTCGCGGATGCTGTCGTCCGCCAATTTCTTGAACGCTACATCGTCTTTCTGGAACATGATGGCGATGGGTTCCACGCTCAATACCTCGCCCACAATCTTGAATTCAGACGGTGTCTTGGCATGGGCAATATGGCCCGCCAGAATTTGGCCATCCATCAGAAAGGCATCCGCCCTGCCAGACTCCAGCAACTGGAAACTGTCCGCATGGTCGTTGCCAAATACTTCATTGAATTCCACACCATTGGCCCGCGCCTGGCGGCGCAAGGTCTGTACGGACGTGGTGCCCCGTGTCGTTGCAACAATTTTTCCACCCAGGTTTTTGACGGACGCAATGCCGGAGTTGACCCGCACCGCCAGGCGCACTTCTTCCACATAGGTAGTCAGTGCAAAGGCAACCTCCTTCTGGCGCGCCACACTGTTGGTGGTGGATCCACACTCGATGTCCACCGTGCCGTTCTTCACCAGCTCCATGCGGTTTTGCGAGGTAACTGGCAGGTAGCGCACCTCCAGCTTGCGGCCGATTGCCCTCTCGGCATTGGCGACGATATGCTGGCAAATCTCGACGTGGTAACCGACGTATTTACCATCACCCAGGGTGTAGGACAACACGCCCGAGGATTCACGCACGCCCAGATTGATAACGCCAGAGGCCTTCAGCCTTGCCAATGTATCCGGCGTTTGGGCGGTCGCCACCATTGGCGCCCCAGTAGAAGCTGTGGCTATGGCTGCAATCGCGAGTAGATGTCTTAGTCTCATGTCAGTCTCTGTGTGATGCTTCAAGTTGCGTAAGACGAAAGCCCGGTTGTCCAACGAGGTCGCGCCGCCGTCAATTGCCCGCTGACAATGGTATTACGGGGCTGCACCCGAATGGCTGGATTGCTGAAGTTTTGCGATGCCAAATCGGCATGCGGAGATGCAAAAGCAAAAAAGCGCTACGGCGGGGTGTAGTGAGTCTTGTGGTACAGCGCTATGATAAATATAGCTGCTCACGCACATTCGACGAGGGCTACAGGCCGAAAACACGAACTCAGTGTGGCAACGCACCGCCATTACCATCTATTTCTTGCATCCTGTTCGCTTTGCACCATGCAAGACCTACTTACTCCCCCGATTGGCCTGGCCCCTTCACGCACAGCAACGCGCGTGGTGTGGTTGGTAGTGTGTATGGCTACGTGCGTACAGGTGATGGCTCAGCAAGAGGGTCCTGGCGCAGCGCAGATGCCAGCGGTCACCGTCACGGCCAAGGCCAATCCCCATCCGGTTGAGAAGTCCTACCGCAAGATGCTCAAGGGCATGGATCTCTTCGCGCGGGAACACGCCATGTCTCCCCTTGCGGAGTTGCGCTTCAAGCTGCTGCCCCGCAAACCAGGCACCGACATGAACACCACGGTGCTGGCGGTTGTAGGCGACACGGTGGATTTCTCGGTGCCTATCAGCTCAGGTCACAGCTTTACCTTGTCCCGCAACGCGCAGGCGCTGCAAGAAAACGCGCAAGTGGTCCCCAACCGCAGAGCGCTGAGCATGACCTGGCGTACCGACATCCGTACCCCGGGCCTGCCACCCAACACCCGCCGCCTGGGCGATCTGCGTCTGGAGTGCCGGGTAGGCATGGAAGCGGGCCTGATTTCCAACAGCAGCAGCTTGATCGGCCGACTGGCCAGCGCGGTCCTGGACACACCCGCCTACTGCGATCAGAAGGCCCCTCTGTACCTCTTCTTTGCGGACCGACCGCTGTTCAGCGTGACTTTGGTGTCTGGTGCGCGCAGCGAGGTTCTGGCTATTGACAAACTCTACGCCAGTGCCAGCGACGACTCTGGCATGCACGCCAATCTGCCGTACTGCGACTGCGAGGTGCTGGTAGACCGCACCTATGCGTTGCCGCTGGGCGACCGCAGTTGGCCCGACGACACCATCGTTGCGTTTGAATACATGGACGGCGATTGAATATGGCTTTTGTGATAAGGCACCCACTGCATACAGGCATCGCGATTGCGAGTTGTCTGTTGCTGACCGCTTGCGGTAGCCTGACGGGTGGCAGCACAGCGCCACCGTTTCGCGACCCCAACCTGTCCATGCAAAGCGCACAAGAGAGCATGGCGGTGGGGAGGACCACCCAGGCTGAAGTTTTGTCTGCTTTGGGCCCCGCAACCGAAATTCATTTTGACAGCGGATACTCCGTCTGGGTCTACCGGGCCAGGCCTGCAGAGCCAGATGCCGACCGGGCCGAGCTCGTTATTTTGTTTGTACCGTCCGGCGTTGTCAAAAAGACCAGGCTACGCCCGGCATCTGCGCACTAGGGCGCAGGCTCGCCTCAATGCCCAATACGCTGGTTGAAGCCACTAAAAAATCGACAAACCCGTCTTGGTCGCAAACAACTCAAGCGCCATTTTGCCAAGCTGCGAATTGCCGGTTTTATCAAGCGCTGGCGACCATACACACAGGCTAAGGGTATCCGGCACCACGGCCACAATACCGCCACCCACACCGCTCTTGCAGGGCAGGCCAATACGAAACGCAAATTCGCCCGCCGCGTCATAGGTGCCGCAGGTCAACATCAACGCGTTGATACGGCGCACCTGCGCTTCGCTAATCACCTGAGCGCCGCCATAAGGGTGAACGCCATCGCGGCACAGGTAACCCGCCGCACGCGCCAACTGCACACAGCTCATGCGGATGGCGCATTGGTTGAAATACACGTCCAGGACCTTGTCCACCGGGTTGTCCAGCGTGCCAAAACCTTTCATGAAGTTGGCCAGGGCCGCATTGCGAAAGCCGGTGTCGGCTTCGGACTGCGCCACTTCGGGGTCTATGGCGACCGTCTCACCACACAGGCTGGACAGCAGCGCCAGGATGTCGGACTTGGCATCGCCCAATGTCAGCAACCGGTCGGCAACGGCAATGGCGCCAGCATTGATAAAGGGGTTGCGAGGGATACCGCGCTCGGTCTCCAGTTGCACCAGTGAATTGAAGGGGCTGCCCGAGGGCTCACGCCCCATACGCTCCCACAGCGTGTCGCCCAGACTGCGCACGGCCAGCGTCAAGGAAAACACCTTGGACATACTCTGTATGGAGAAGGGCTTGGCGCTATCCCCCGCAGACGCCTCTTGGCCATCGCAGGTGCGCAGCGCTATACCAAACTGCAGCGGCGACACCCTTGCCAGGGCCGGAATGTAGCTGGCCACCTGCCCGCCCGCGCCCAGCAGCGGCGTGACCTCGGTGGTGATGTCGTTCAGTACGGCTTGGAAATCCATGGCGATGTGAACCCGGGGTTCAGTGGCTCAGCAAAAACGCTGAAGCCATATTAAACCGCCCCGGCGTTGGTACCGGCCAATGGTTTTTCTGCGACGCGTTTAATTCACTGTCTGCAGTGCGACCTCGGCCGGCTCAAAAAAGAGGCACGCACGCTCGTAACGTTGCACTTCGTCAACCGGGTATTTGATGGCCCCGTCAATCTTGACGTAGCGTGGCCCGGCGCCAACGGCCGTCGCCAGGCTGATGGCCGATTCAGACCGGCCCCAGCGTTTAGCAAGCTCGCCTTGTGACAGCAAATTGTTGAATGTGGCTTCCATCGATTTCTCCCAGTTTTGTGTCTTGCTTGATTGTTGTATCGGCAAGACGGTGGGAAAGTGAAGATGTATAGCGGTTTATTGGCGTTATTCCGGCGTGCCAAACAGCCAGACCATTCCCTGATTGGGTACATTGGGCCCTCAAACTCCATTTTCTTAGCCATGCACACACTCATACCATCATCCAGACTAACTGCTTTATTGCTCGCCGCATGGTTTGCATGGACTCCAGCTATCGCGCAAACACCGCCCTCGGTGGCTGGAGTTTGGGACAGCGTTCAGACCGCCAACGGCACCCGTACGTTGGGCTTTAAAGGCTCCGCAAACCTATTGGGAAAAACCGTTCCCATGACTTTGAGCTTCTTTTACAACGCGGAGTCTGGCAAGAATATGCAGGGTGCCCTGGGGTTTGATCTGGAGGTGTCTGATGTTGACAAGCTGGCGGCGTTTCACTTCGACGATTTTGAAGGCCCCGATGCATTGACGATTGGCAAAAATCTGTTGACCGCCAAGGTCCTTCGCACGGGCCAATCGCCATTGACGTTTTCCGCATCGCCCAGCGGCTCGTATGCCCGCTCGAATGTCTTTATGTTTGAAGTGTCTGCCGTGACGCGCCAACCCAAGAGCGCTGCCAAATCCATTCTCAAGGCGTTGGCAGATGACAAGGCCGAGAGCCTGAGTATCACGATTGTTGATCCGCGCAACGCCAAACTCACACTGGACTTCTCGCTACCCGTTGCCGACAAGCGCAGCGCCTTCAAAGCGTTGATGGGCTTGTAGGTACACCGTGCGCGCAACCTAGCGAAGACCCGCCAAAAGCGAAAAAGGGCACCAGGTTTCCCTGGCACCCCCAAACCGACCAACAGTTTGAATTGGCTTACTTGGTCGCGGCGTCCGCTGGTTTAGCGGCAGTCTTTGCAGCAGCTTTGTTAGTGCGGCTGTGCTTGACTTTCTTTGCTTTTGGTTTTGCAGTGACACCCGCGTCAACCGGTGTAGCTGCAGGTGCAGCGGCTGTCATCGTGGCTGCCGGTGCGGTTGTTGGCTTTGCGGTCGCAACAGGTGTTTGCGCAAAAGAAGCAACAGCCACAGCAGACAAAACAGAAGCGGCGATCAGGGACTTGATATTCAACATGGTTTAGCACTCACTCATTAACAACGGTCGCATAAGCTCCGACCATCTCGAGCGGCCCAACTTATTCGCTGGGCTTGCAACTACAACGCAAAATTTTCCATGCACGTTGACCGTGTTTACTTTTATTTACGGAATGAGAAACTGAACATGTAACGGTGTGTGCTGGAACGTAGGCGACCGACCGCAACGGCCTTCGCTTCTAAGCTTGTGGATCACATAAGACAGGAGCACAACCATGAACGAACTTTTCTCACTCAAAGGCCGCACGGCACTCATCACCGGCGGATCACGTGGTATCGGCCGCATGATCGCCGAGGGCTTTCTCGCACACGGTGCAAAGGTCTATATCAGTGCCCGCAAAGCAGCGGCCTGTGACAAGACTGCCGCTGAGCTATCGGTTTTGGGACCGTGTGTTTCTTTGCCCGCCGACGTGTCCACCGTTGAAGGCGCCAAGGCCTTGGTCGCCGCCTATTCGCAGCACGAAGACCAGCTCGACATTCTGGTCAACAACGCAGGCGCGGCCTGGGGTGCGCTTTTTGACGAGTTCCCCGAGAGCGGATGGGACAAAGTTGTTGATCTGAATCTGAAGACACCGTTCTTTCTGACCCAGGCTCTGCACGAACACCTGCGCAAAGCTGGGCAGACCAAGGCCGCGAAGGTCATCAATATTGCATCGATCGACGGTGTGTCCGTCAATCCAATGGAGACCTATTCGTACGCGGCCAGCAAAGCGGGTCTCATCCATTTGACCCGGCGCATGGCGTTGCGTCTGGTCAAAGACAACATCGTCGTGACGGCGATTGCGCCTGGTGCCTTTGCATCGGACATGAACAAGGACGCGCGCGACCACGCAGCAGAAGTCTCAGCGCATATTCCTTCGGGGCGCATCGGTACGACCGAGGACATGGCTGGTGCAGCCATCTTCCTGGCCTCTCGCGCAGGTGACTATGTGGTGGGCTCTACGCTGGTTGTGGACGGAGGGGTCACGCACGCACGGGGGTGAGCTTAGGTGGGAGCGCAGGTGATGGTGAGGCCCCTACAATCACGCCCTTTGCCCGCATCCAGCCGCCTGACATGAACATCGTCGTCAACGAAGACCTCAAAGCCTATATCGACCCCCTCACACCGGATGAACATGACGCGCTGGAACGCAGTTTGCTGGCAGAGGGTTGCCGAGATGCCCTCGTTTTCTGGGGTGATGTGCTGGTGGATGGCCACAACCGCTATGGCATTTGCCAGAAGCATGGCATCCCCTTCAACACCCTGCAGAGCACGCTGTTCAACACGGTGGAAGATGTGCACCTGTGGATGATTGACCAGCAGCTGGGGCGGCGCAGCGTGTCGGACTTTCAGCGCGGCGTGCTGGCGCTGCGCAAGCGCGAGATTCTGAGCGACAGAAAGCTGAAGTCGGCACCGGCCATGGACACCAATGCTGCGTCAACTACCGGCGACGCGGCCCATTCTCCAGAAGCCGCTTCACCAGCCGCCGCCGACCCCTTGAAGAGCCGCGAGGGCATTGCAAAAGCTGCACGGCTGAGCAGCAGCCAGGTCGTGCTGATCGAGAAGATTCAAAAGCAGGCAACACCCGAAGTGGTGGCCGCAGTGAAGTCCGGCACCATCTCCATCAATGCCGCTGCTGCAGTGTCCAGCCTGCCCGAGCAGGAGCAGATCGCCGCCGCGCTGGGCGGAAGAGAACTGCTGCAGCAAGCCGCCAAGCGTGTGCGCGAGACCAAGAAGCGCACACCCAAGCCCGAAGGCGACGAAGTGCAGGCCTTGGCATCTGACAATATCGAGGCGTTGAAAGCCCGCCTCCAGCAACTGGAAGCAGAGAACGCCACGCTGCGCGAACAGCTGGCTGCATTGGTCGACTAAGGGCCTGTCCCGTCAGTTGTGCAAGGCACCCAGGAACTGTTTGAGTTCCGGTGTTTGCGGATTGGAAAACAGTGCGTCCGGCGCACCCATCTCGTGCACCAGGCCCTGGTGCATGAAGATCACGCGGTTGGCGACCTTGCGCGCGAAGTTCATCTCGTGCGTCACCATCAGCAGTGTCATGCCGTCTTCGGCCGGGCCCTCCACCACGCGCAGCACCTCGCCCACCAGCTCGGGGTCCAGCGCGCTGGTGATCTCGTCGCACAGCAGCACGGCCGGCTCCATCGCCAGCGCGCGTGCAATGGCCACGCGCTGCTGCTGACCGCCGGATAACTGGTCGGCATAGGCATCAAACTTCTCCGCCAAACCCACCCGCTGCAGCAGCTTGCGCGCATGCGCTTCGTTGGTTTTCTGGTCGGTGTGCTTGACCAGGCTGGGAGCCAGCATGATGTTCTTGCCAACCGTCAGGTGTGGAAACAGGTTGAAGCTCTGGAACACCATGCCCACGTGCTGGCGCAGCTCGCGCATGGCGGCGGCATTGTGGTGCAGCAGGGGCTTGCCGTCTACGCTCAATGTCCCGCTCTGAAAATCCTCCAGGCCATTGATACAGCGCAGCAGTGTGCTTTTGCCCGAACCGCTTTTGCCGATGATGGCAATGACCTCGCCCTTGGTCACCTGCAGGTCGATGCCCTTGAGCACTTCATTGGCGCCAAACGATTTGCGCAGCCCGGCGATTTCAACGATGGACATGGAATTTCCTCTCCAGGTGCCTGGCATACAGGCTGACGGGGTAGCACAGCGCAAAGTACACCAGCGCCACACAGCTAAAAATCAAAAACGGACTGAAGGTCGCGTTGGCAATCGTCTTGCCCACTTTGGTGAGTTCCATGAAACCAATGACCGATGTCAGTGCGGTGCCCTTGATCACTTGCACGAGGAAACCCACCGTGGGCGGCACGGCAATCTTCAGCGCCTGTGGCAGGATGATGTAGCGCAGCTGCTCCCGAAAATTCAGCGCCAGGCTGGCAGACGCCTCCCACTGCCCCTTGGGAATGGACGCAATGCAGCCCCGCCAGATCTCCGACAGGAAGGCGCTGGTGTACAGCGTCAAACCCATACCGGCCGCCACCCAGGGCGAGGTGTTGATGCCAAACAGCCCCAGCCCGTAGTAGGCCAGGAACAACTGCACCAGCAGAGGCACACCTTGGAACACTTGCACATAGGTCGCCACAACCGTCTCCACGCCAGGCACCTTACCCAGGCGCAACAGCACCATCAGCATGCCCACCAGCCCACCGCCGACAAAGGCGATCAGTGACAGGCCAATGGTCCAGCGCGCGGCCAGCAACAGGTTGCGCACGATATCCCATAAGGAAAAATCAACCATGGCCTACCTCCTCCCGCCAAACAGGAACCTGGCGCCTGCCCAGTTCAGCAATTGGCGCAGCAGCACCGACAGCAGCAGGTAGATGCCACCCACCACGATGAAAGCTTCGAACGAGCGGAAGTTGCGGCTCTGGATCAGGTCGGCCGCGTAGCTCAGCTCTTGCGTGGAAATCTGCCCACACACCGACGACCCCAGCATCACGATGATGATCTGGCTGACCAGGCTGGGCCAGACCTTCTTCAGCGCTGGCGGTAGCACCACACGCACAAAGGTCTGGCGGCGTGACAGGGCCAGGCTTTGCGCGGCCTCGATCTGGCCCTTGGGCGTGGCCTCCAGCCCGGCGCGCACGATCTCGGTGGCATAGGCACCGAGGTTCACCACCATGGCGATGAAGGACGCGGTTTCGGCCGACAGCCTGAAGCCCGCCGCCGGCAAACCAAAAAAGATGAAGAACAACTGCACGATGAAGGGCGTGTTGCGGATCAGCTCCACATAGGCTGACACCACCCCTTTGAGCCAGGCCGGTGCCAGCGCCGCACCAAAGCCCCGGGCACGCACCCAGGCACAGGCTATGCCCAGCAACATGCCCACGGCGACCGAGGCAAACGTCAGCGCCAGCGTCCACCCCACGCCGGTCAGCAGCAACGGCCACTCGGACAGCACCGCTGCAAAGTCGAGTTGGATCTTCATCGCAATGAGCCCGTATCAGCCGCGTGTGTATGCCGTGCTTACAGCGGCAAGTCACCTCCGGGGCGGCCCAGCCACTTCTTGGCCATGGCGTCCAGCTCGCCGCTCTTCTTGGCTTCGGCAATGATCTCGTTGACCTTGGCCTTGAGCTTCTCTTCACCCTTGGCAATGCCGATGAAGTTGGGGCTTTCCTTGAGCAGCAGTTTGTATTCGCTGGAGAGCTGCGGATTCTTTGTCATCATGTTGCCCGCCACCGATGCACCCAGTGCCACAAACTGCACCTGGCCAGACGTAAAGGCGGCGATGGTGGCGTTGTTGTCTTCAAAACGTTTGGTGTCGGTGGTGGGTGGCGCCACCTTGGCCAGCTCCTGGTCTTCCATCGCGCCGCGGGTCACGCCCACCGTCTTGCCGGCCAAGTCGGCAAAGCTCTTCACGCTAACGGTCTTGGGGCCAAACACGGCCTGGAAGAAGGGCGAGTAGGCGGCGGTGAAGTCGATGACTTTTTCACGTTCGGCATTCTTGCCCAGCGTGGCAATCACCAGGTCCGCCTTCTTGGTTTGCAATGCAGGGATGCGGCTGCCGCTGACGACAACAACCAGTTCCACCGGCACACCTAGTTTCTTGCCGATGTAGTTGGCCATGTCCACATCCAGGCCAATGGGCTTGAGGTCGGTGCCGACAAAACCATAGGGCGCGGAGTCGGTCTGCACCGCCACCTTCAGCACCTTGGATTTGAGGATGTCGTCCAGCGCGGTCTGGGCCTGTGCGGCGGATGCGGCCAGCAGACCAGCCGTGGCGATGGCGAACAGGAAGTTGCGCTTGTTGGGGTATTGCACGGATGTCATAAGAGAGCTCCTAGGTAGGTTGACGGTTCGGGGATGGGGTTAGGGGTCGGCTTGGGCGAAGATCTTGTATGCAAGCCCCGTGCCTGCGTGGTGCTGACAGCAGGTGCATCGGCCGCGGTGTTGTTGTTCAGGGGTTGCAGTGCGTGGCGCAGTTCGGCCAGCGGGTCTCCACTGGCGGTTTGCAGCCGCAATGCGGCCTGCACATTGCCAATATGGCGCTGCATGGTGGTCTCAGCCTGCGCCCAGTCGCCCTGTTCGAGTGCGGCCACGATCTCGGCATGTTCGGCGCAGGAGTGCGCGGCGTCGTGCGACGACTGGTACAGCATGGCGATCAGGGTGGTTCGCGCGGTCAGGTCGCGCAGCGTGTCGGCCAGCAGGCTGTTGCCCAGGCATTCGGCCAGACACACATGGAAATCGCCCAGCAGGAAACTGCGCAGGCCCACGTCGTCGCCCTTGATGGCGGCCTTCTCTTTCGCCAGATGGCCTTTGAGCAGTTTGATAGCGGGCTTGCTCACCGTTGTGGTGCAGCGTATCAGCCCCATTTCGATGACACGGCGGGCTTCGAACGCCTCACGCGCTTCGTCCAGCGAAGGCTCGATCAGGTACCAGCCGCGCCGGCTGCTGACGGTGACGATGCCCCGTGCCGCCAGCCGCGTCAGCGCCTCGCGCACGATGGTGCGGCTGCAATCGAACAGCATGGCCAATTGCTGCTCACCCAGCCGGGAGCCCGGGGCGAGCTTCTGGGCCATGACGGCTTCGATGATGCGGTCGTTGATTTCGCTGGCAGTGGTCATGGCCACAGCATCAGCAAAATGCATGCCACTGGTATACAAGTTTTGCGCACCAAAAACATGCAAACCTGAAGACGCTACAAAAACAATAGCTGCCTACGCATATTTCACGAGGGCTAGAGGCCTTTTTTGCTGTCAAAAACCCTTGGGGAAGGCCTATTCAACCCAAATTGGGGTTTTCAAAGCCCCAATGCCTCTCCGGCAGACGAAGGGGTTGCCGGAGCCTGTCAGGGCTTGGTCTTCGTAGACCGCGGCACTCTGGCAGGCGGCGCCGTCGGCTTGTCGCTCTGGTCCAGGCACAGCAGCGTGTCCACATACGACATGAAGCGGTTCAGGTAGTCGGGCGAGGTGTCGCGCATCAGCGCCAGGGAGCGCAGCGCCACCACATGCGAGTTGATGGGGCCTGCGTTCTTGGGGGCCAGGCCCAATGCCTGCGTGACCTGCTTCTCGGCGCTGAGTTTGGACCAGGTATTGCGGAAGTACGCCACGGACTTCAGCTCGGAGCGCGGTGTGGTGGACATGGGCGCAGCCAGCATGGCGCTACCGGAAGACGCCGGCGTCTGCTGTGCCATATGGCGCACCAGATCGCCCAGGGTCTCGTGTTGCGCGGTGGTCGCGTGTGCTGTGGTGAGCGCGGCCACTGAGTCCCCTTGTGCCTGCTGCAACCGTTGGCGCAGGGCGGCCACTGCTGCGTCAACTTTCGCATCCAGGATGCGCTTGACGCGTCCCTGGTGCGCAGTGGCACGCTGGGCCAGCGCTGCGATGTAGTGGAAGCGCACAGGTTCCAGCCGGTCCGCGCCCTCCTGGCGCAGGGCATGCACCCGCACGTCCACCACCGCGTCGCAATGCGCCGGTTCGTTCATTGCGGTGCGGACGCTGCGGTTGCCACCGCGCTGGTATTGTTGGCTCTGGGCACGGGTGCCATCTCCACACGGCGGTTCTGCGCACGGCCCTTCTCGTCCACGTTAGGCGCGATGGGTTGCTCGGCACCAAAGGCTGCTGCAAACACCATGCTGGAGGGCATGCCTTCGTCGATCAACGCACGCGTGACGGTCAAGGCGCGCTGGGCGGAGAGTTCCCAGTTGTCCTCGAACTGGCCACTGCCGCCGCGGATCGACTTGTTGTCAGTAAAGCCGCTGACCATCAGCATCTCGTTGCGCGCCGTCAGGTAAGACTGCAGTGGCTTCACCAGACTGCTGAGCAACTGCCGCCCCTCAGACTGCAA
Source organism: Rhodoferax sp. (assembly GCF_025356155.1). Classification (GTDB taxonomy): domain Bacteria; phylum Pseudomonadota; class Gammaproteobacteria; order Burkholderiales; family Burkholderiaceae_C; genus Allorhodoferax. The sequence goes on from NZ_JANXUQ010000079.1 coordinate 15,819, forward strand.
CTGGTCCGAGTTCTGCGCGAACAGCACACGTCCGCTGATGCCGATGCGCCCGTTGACCAAGGTGATGCGGCCCGACGCCAGCGGCACGGCCAATGCCCTCTCCAGCGTCATGCGGCGCTGCTCTTCCACCTGGCGTTTTTTCACTTCGTCTTCCAGGTGCGTGGCCATCTGCATCTGTACCACCAGCACACCCACCAGCAGCAATACGAATGCGCCCAGCAAGCCCGACATCAAGTCACCAAAGGCAGCCCAGACGGGTGCCGTCTGCTCCATGCCTGCGTCGATGTCTTCCATGCTCAGGCGACCTCTTCAGTCATCAGCGCTTGCTTGGCGGGCAGCTGGCTCAGTGCTTCGAAAACTTCCTTCTGCGACAGGATGCTCAGGTCAATGATCTCGCGCGCCTGCGCCACGTAGTAGGCCAACTGCTCGTCGCCGCGCGCCATGGATTTGTCCATTGCGCCTTCAATACGCTGCAGACTTGCGATCAGCTTCTCGTTGGCATCATTGAAAGAGTTCACCGCGAAGCTGAAGGACTCGCTCAGGGCGGACACCTCGACCGCGCTGCTGGTGACATTGGCAGCAATGTCGGACAGTTTGCCAGCCTCTGCGTCCACCTTCTCTGCAAACTGGGTGCCCGCATGCCCTAGCGCCAGCGCCGAGGAGGCGACCAGTGAATCGATCACGGCGCGCTGCTCGACGGACGCGTGGTTGATGGCATCCAGCAATGAACTCAGTGTGGCCATGATGCGGCTGCGTTCCTCCAACAACGCGTTGTCACGCGCGACGCTACTCGAAACTTCCTGGCGTAATTTGCCAATCACCTCCGCCGCAGCACGTGGGGCCTCCGACGCCGTTTCAATCAGGCGGGCAATCGGGTCTTCCAGCGCAGTGCCCAGAGTTGTCAGATGGCTTGCTACCGCGGTTTGCAATTCGCCCAGTCGCTCAACGGCGGCCTTGCCACGCAATGCCTCCTCGTCTCTGAGCGCAACCAGTTCGGCGCGCACGGTACTGACGGCATGGTCCATGCGTTCGTTGTGCTGCTGAGTCCAGCTTGCTTCCGAAGCGATGCGTGAGCGGACCAGCTCTTCAGAGTTGTACATCAACTTGGCGATTTCGCTCAGCGTTTTGCTGGTGCTGGTCTGCGCATGCTCAGCGATGTCTTGTGCGGTACCTGTCAAGGTGCTGCAGATTTTTTCTTGCTGCGCCAGCGTGTGTGCACCCGCCTGTTGCCATTCCTGCTTCAAATTGGTAGCCATGGCTTCCAGTGAATCCATCCAGGCCTCCAGACGCTGGCGATCACCCACCGTATGGTCGGTTTGCAGCACTGCGTACGCCGCGTGTACCTTGTTCAACAGGGCTTCAGAGCGCTGCTCAAAAGTTTGCCCAAAGGCATCCAGCGTTTGGCCCAGGCCCTTAACCAAGCCTGCATTGGTGCGCTCCTGGTTGGCCAGCGCCGCCGTCCAGGTGTCGGTCACGGTGGATGCGGTGGTGCTGAACCGCGCAGACATTCCATCGAGCCGCGTCTGCGCTGAATCCACCATGCGTTCGTGCAACAACTTGGCCTCTTGCGAAATGCCGGCCATCGTGGCTTCGAACACGGGTTTGATGCTCGCGCCCACCGCATGCGCACTCTGCGCCACGCTGTCGCGCAGCGACTGACCAACGGAGCGGGCCAATTCGGTGTAGACACCTTGCACACCGCTGTGGAAGTTTTCCTGATTGGTCAGCAAGCGCTCGTTGAGCTGTCGACCCATGTTTTCCATCTGCGCCATCATGGCCTGCATCTGGTCGACCACTGCAGGCAGGGCTTGCGATTGCAACTGCAGCGCCTTATAGGTTTCCTGCCGCTGGTGTGTCAGCGAAAAGCCGCGCAGTGTGGTGGCAATGGCGGTGTCCAGCAGTTGCGCCGCCGTCATGCGTTCGCGCCGGCTGATGGCCGACATCAAACCCAGCATCGCCGATGTGGCAACACCGGCCACTGATGTGCCAAACGCCAACCCCAAGCCCTTGATGGGCGCCGCGAATGCGGTGCGGATGGCCTGCAGATCGGTCGTTCCTTCCAGCGCGAACACGGCGCCATTGAGGGTGACGACCATGCCCAAAAACGTGCCCAGCATACCCAGCATCACCAGCAAGCCGACCAGGTACGGCGTGAGCGCGGGGCCAGGCAACCCAACGCGTTCGCCCTCTATGCGCAGACGCACGGGGTTTTGCAACGAGGCATGCACATGTGCCAGCCAGCCGCCAAGATTGGGCAGATGCTCAGGAATAGACGCCAACGCCTGGGTCAGACTGGTGGTCGCCTGGCGGAATTGGTGCAGCTCCATGGCACCGAACACGTAAACCGCTGCAATGATGGCGGTCATCACCAAGGCCAACACATTGGCAGAGCCAAAGAATCCGCTGGCAACCCAGGCGGTGGCCAAGGCGCCCAGCACAAAGGCACCGGCAAAGAAATATCTGTTCATATCGGTTGTAATTTTTTGTCGTGTTGGAATGCTTCAAGCAGGCCCACGGCGGGTTGCAAGCGCAAGTCCAGCTCGGCCAGCAATACGGCTTGAAGCTCTGCGCAGAAGCGCGCCAGCCAGGCGCCAGGCTTCATCCACAGATCAGGGTTGTCATCGGTTTGTTGCGTGTCCCGCAACGTCTGCAGGTAGGCCTTGCGCAAATGGTTGAAGCGCTTTTCCAGCAAGCTGGGGATGGTGGCCAACAATCGGCCTTCGCGCTCCGCCAGGATGCCGTCAAACGCAGCGTCCAGCGCCGTCAATTGTTTGAGCGCGGGGGATGCCTTGGCGACCCCATCGCGCACCTTGGCTCGCAGACTGCGCACATTGTTTTCCATGTCGCGTTGGTGTGCCTGGTGGTAGCGGCGAAAAGGCGCATAGGCCTTGACGTCGTCCAGCGGACCCTCCAGCTTGGGCAGCGTCAGCTCGGCACGTGTTCTGCCGGTGTTGGGCGCCTGGCTTTTGAAAATAGCAGACTCCAAACCGGCGCGCACTTTGGCAAATTCATCGCCCAGCGCAGCGCCCACCATGGGCAGGGCCGCCTCTGGCGCTTCTTCTACGGTGTTCGTGTTGTGCACACCCGTCAGGGCGATAGCGTCCGTAAAACCAATCCACAGCCCCAGCTTTTCTCCAAAGGCAGCCGCCGACCCAGTCGTTTCCAGAACGGCCAGGTCAGCGAGGGTACGAATGAGTTGTGAGCTGTGAAAGTTTGTACGCGTCAGGGCTCGCGTCATAGGTAGGTGGGGTCCAAGTCAACGCATCAACATCAGATGATGGGGCGGCGATTTTACCTTGGTAATGCATCCTCCACCCCACACAGCAACTGCCCTTGCCGCAGAACGGGCGCCAGGGGATGTTTTCCACCGGCCAGGCCATGCTGGCGCGCGTCTTGCGCAAATGCCAAAAACCCCGGGGTAATGGTCCAGCGCTGCGCTGCATGGCCAAACAGGCGGTGCACCTGCTCTGGCATCGCCGCCACAAATGCGCTGGAAGGATTGGCACCCGGAGCGATGCCAGCGCGCTCCATGGCGCACAGGGCAATCTTCCAGCCGGTGTTGTGCAACATGCCAGCGAGGTAACCGTCGAAAGCCTCCTGGCCCGCCGCCGCAGCATGCGCCGAGGTATGTTGGGCCAGTGCCTCGGAATGCTCCCACAGGCGTGCGGCCAGGCTGGCATTCATCAGCCCTGCCGAGCTGCGGTAAATAGGTTTGAGCACTACGCGTGCGATCACGGTCTGCAGACCGAGGGCACCTATCAGGCGAATCGCCTGCACGGTATCCACCACCTGCCCCTGGGCACGGTAATACGGGCTGCTTGCCAGGCGCATGACTTCGGCCGCCAGCATACCGTCTTTGTTGACACGCTCTGCCACTGCCTGCAGCGGCAACTGGGTTTCGCGCAGCAGGCCAATCAGCTGCGGCAGCAGTTCGGCAGCGCGTGGCAACATGTTGTCGGGGATGCTGGGCAAGGCGAGCACTTTTTCCACCTTATCCAGTATGCGTTGCTCGTCCGCCGAGAGCGCCGAATCACCCAGTGCGGGTGTGCCGGAAATCCATGGCAAAAAGGGCGGCGCATCTGCAAGCGCTAGGGGTGGGGGTGCGGGCACCACAGGCTTGTAGGCAGCAGCGGCAGGGCGTGCGGCCACGGTTGCAGTCTCTGCGCGCGATGGGAAAAGCCGTGCAACCCAATTCATCGCCATGGACCTGTAGGCATGCGAGCCATTCTTGTGCGCAGCACTCAGTGGCCTTGCGCTTCTGGCGACCCAGCCGCAGGGGCGAAACGCTTCAGCACATGGCTTGCCATGCCCCGGGCCAACTCCGCCTCGCCAAAGAAGACCAAACCGATCCCCTCCTTCTGCAGCAACACCGACTCTTCCTCGTTATGGGTGCGCACAATCACTTCAATGTTGGGGTTGAGGGCCCGCGCAGTCTCCGCCATTTGCCGTACATCGAGTGTGTCGGGCGACGCGATGACCAGCATGGCTGCGTCGGCAATATGGGCCTGGATCAGCACCGCGGGTTCGGCCGCATTGCCCGACACCGCGACACCACCTTTGCTGCGCAGCTCTTCAACCATTTCACGGTTTTGCTCCACCACCACGTATGGAATAGCCCGTGCGTCCAGCGCCTTGGCAATACGGCGGCCCACACGGCCATAACCCACCAGCACCACCTGGCCTTCCAGGTATTTGCGCTCGGTGCTCATGGGCAGTTCGGCAGACGGTACGTCCCGGCGCTCCAGGTTGCGCGCAAAGCCAGAGTGTTTAAGTATCCATCGCTGCAACGGCGCAACCGCTGCGAGCAGAAACGAGTTCAAGCCAATGGAGATCAGCACACCCGCCAGCACCAGACTCATGCCCTCCGAAGGCAACAGCCCCAGGGACAAGCCTAGGCCCGCCAGGATGATGGAGAACTCGCCAATCTGCCCCAGGCTGGCGGCCACCGTCAGCGCCGTGTTCAGCGGGTAACGCAGTGCAAGCACCAGCGCCAGCGACGCCGCGAAATTGCTGAAGACGATGATGGCCACCACCGCCAGCGCGCGCAGCGGTTGGGTCATCAGAATGGCGGGGTCTACCGTCATGCCCACCGACACAAAAAACAGGACCGAGAACGCGTCGCGCAGCGGCAAAGACTCTTGCGCCGCGCGGTGGCTGAATTCGGATTCGCGCATCACCGATCCCGCAAAGAAAGCACCCAGCGCAAACGACACGCTGAAGATGGCCGACGCACCGTAGGCGATGCCGATGGCGGTTGCAATCACCGCCAGCGTGAACAGCTCGCGCGAGCCGGTGCGTGCCACCTGCCACAACAACCAGGGCAGCGCGCGGCGGCCCACAATCAGCATCAGCGCGATGAAGGCAGACACCTGCAGCAGGGTCTGGCCAATCGTTATCCACAAGGGCTTGGCGCTCGCAGCCGATGCCACCGGACCACCCAAGACACCTGCGAGTGGCGGCAGCACCACCGTGCTAGCACAGGCCAGCGACAGCCCCAGGATCAGCCCGCCACCCAGGCTCCAGCCCCACCACCAGGCCACGCCCATACCGAGCAAGGTGGTGACCCCCATTTGCACCACGGCCCCTGGAACGGCCACACGTTTGACGGCCAGCAGGTCATCGGGCGCAAAGTGCAGCCCCACGCCAAACATCAGCAGCATGATGCCGATCTCGGACAACTGGGAGGCGATATGCACATCGGCCACAAAACCAGGTGTGGCCGGGCCGATCAGGATACCGGCCACCAGATAACCCACCAAGGCGGGTACTTTGATGCGCTCGGCAATGAATCCAAAAATCAGTGCCACGCCGAAGGCGGCTGCAATGGTCGTAATAAGAGAGAGGTTGTGATCCATCCAGCGCCTTGCGTTTTGTCCATGGGAAAGTTGCATGATATTCGGCATGCACCGCCATGGACCTTACTAGGCCTTTACCAGATGCGCAGGCGGGCCTTGGGCTCCAGGTAGAGGCG
>NZ_JANXUQ010000080.1 GCF_025356155.1 Rhodoferax sp.
GTCGCTGGTTGCCTTTTACTTTGTCACGATGTGGCTCATGCCCGACAACGCAATTACTGCCAGCGGCAGCCAGATGAAACTGTTCGGTGCCTGTGCCGTTGGCCTGGTATTGACTGCCGCGCTGGTCTGGGTGACCGAGTACTACACCGGCACGCAGTACGCCCCGGTGCAACACATTGCCCAGGCATCGACCACGGGTTATGGCACCAACATCATTGCCGGTCTGGGTGTGTCCATGCGCTCCACCGCCTGGCCGGTGATTTTTGTCTGCATGGCCATCTACAGCGCTTTTAGTCTGGGCGGCCTGTACGGCATTGCCATCGCAGCCACCTCCATGTTGAGCATGGCGGGCATCGTGGTGGCGCTGGACGCCTATGGCCCCATTACCGACAACGCCGGCGGTATTGCCGAAATGGCAGAGTTGCCCGCCAGCGTGCGCGACATCACCGACCCGCTGGACGCCGTGGGTAACACCACCAAGGCTGTTACAAAGGGCTATGCCATTGGCTCGGCTGGCCTGGCTGCACTGGTACTGTTTGCGGACTACACACACAAGCTGGAAGGCTTGGGCGCCCATATCAAATTCGATCTGAGCGACCCCAAGGTCATCATCGGCTTGTTCATTGGCGGCCTGATTCCTTATTTGTTTGGTGCCATGGCGATGGAGGCCGTGGGCCGCGCAGCGGGTGCCGTGGTGGTGGAAGTGCGCCGCCAGTTCCGCGACATCAAGGGCATCATGGACGGTACGGGCAAGCCCGAGTACGACACGGCTGTGGACATGCTGACAACCGCCGCGATCAAGGAAATGATGATCCCCAGCCTGCTGCCCGTGGTCGCACCGATTGTTGTCGGCTTGGCTCTAGGCCCCGCCGCATTGGGCGGCCTGCTGATGGGCACTATCGTGACCGGTCTGTTTGTCGCCATTTCCATGTGCACCGGCGGTGGTGCCTGGGACAACGCCAAGAAATACATCGAAGACGGCCACCATGGCGGCAAAGGGTCTGAGACCCACAAAGCTGCCGTCACGGGCGACACCGTTGGCGACCCCTACAAGGACACCGCGGGCCCTGCGGTCAACCCGCTGATCAAGATCATCAACATCGTGGCTTTGCTCATCGTGCCATTGATGATGAAGTTCCACAGCTGATCCCCTGCCCCTCAACCCGCCGCCGGGCCGCCCCTAGGCGGGTGGCCCCCTTGGGGGGCAGCGACCCGTGCAACGGTTGAGCGTGGGGGCACACATACTCAGCCCGCGCAAGCGGGCTTTTTTGTAGGTGACAGCCACACCCGCACCGACGAGAGACAATGCCCCCATGTCAGAACGTTTTAGCCCCAAAGTTGTGCCCCTGGTCGACCTGCGTGCAGGGCCATTGCCCATCCCGGTCGCAGCAGCGCCTACGCCGGGCCTGCTGCGCGACACGCTGGGGCGCAATCTGCGCGACCTGCGCATCAGCGTGACCGATCGTTGCAACTTTCGCTGCGGCTACTGCATGCCCAAAGAGATATTTGACAAGGATTACCACTACCTGCCCCACGCCTCGCTCTTGAGTTTTGAAGAAATTGTGCGCATCGCACGACAGTTCGTAAACCATGGCGTACAAAAAATTCGGCTCACCGGCGGCGAACCTTTGCTGCGCAAAAACATCGAAATTTTGATCGAAAAACTGGCCGCGCTGCGCACGCTGGACGGTACGCCCCTCGATCTCACATTGACCACGAACGGCGCCCTTTTGGCCCGCAAGGCACAGGCCCTCAAGGACGCTGGGTTACGGCGTGTCACGGTTAGCCTTGATGGACTGAACGATGCCGTTTTCCGCAGCATGAACGATGTGGATTTTCCAGTTGCCGACGTGCTCAACGGAATTCATAAGGCACGCGAGGTGGGCTTGGGACCTATCAAGATCAATATGGTCGTCAAACGCGGTGTCAACGACCAGGAGATTGTTCCGATGGCGCGCCATTTCAAGGGCAGCGACATGGTGCTGCGGTTCATTGAGTATATGGATGTAGGCGCCACCAACGGCTGGCGCATGGATGACGTGATTCCGTCGGCAGCAGTGATTCAACGCCTACAGACGGAACTGCCGCTCTTGTCCCTGGAGCCATCCCAACCGGGCGAAACGGCACAGCGCTGGGGCTATGCCAATGCGGCTGGCACGCATGACACTGCAGCCGGAGAAATTGGCGTCATCAGCAGCGTGACTCAGGCATTTTGCAGTGACTGCAATCGCGCACGCCTGTCTACCGAAGGGCAGTTGTACTTGTGCCTTTTTGCCAGCCACGGTTACGACCTGCGCAGCATCGTGAGAAGCGATGCCAGCGACCAAGACCTGGCTACCGCGATTGGCAGCATCTGGAGCGGGCGCAGCGACCGCTATTCGGAACTACGCAGCGCCCTGATCGCTGAAACCGGCGCAGCCGTGCGCCGAGTTGAGATGAGTTATATCGGCGGCTGAGCGCCAGCTTCAAGAAGCAGCTATCTCAGTCTCCGGCGTTGTCAAGGGGCCGCGACCGCTGAAGCGATCCAAAGCCAGATAAATCACCGGTGTGATGTAGAGCGTCACAGCCTGAGAAAACACCAGACCACCGACAACGGCCAAGCCCAAAGGCTGGCGCAACTCAGCACCGGCACCCAGACCCAATGCAATCGGCAAAGCGCCCATCAGCGCAGCCAAGGTCGTCATCATGATGGGGCGAAAGCGCAGCACACAAGCTTCGCGAATTGCCTGTTCGGGTGTCATGCCATGGTGGCGCTGGGCATCCAGCGCAAAGTCGATCATCATGATGGCGTTCTTCTTCACGATGCCGATCAGCAGCAAGATACCGATCATCGCAATCACCGTCAGGTCCTGGCCAAACAGCATCAGCGTTGCCAGCGCACCCACCGCGGCGGATGGCAGGCCGGCCAGAATAGTGAGCGGGTGGATATAACTTTCGTACAACACGCCCAACAGCACATAGATCACCAGCAGGGCCGAAATAATCAGCACCAACTGGTTGCCTTGGGAGCTTTTGAAGACCGCAGCTTCTCCACCATAACTCGTGATGATGGAGCCGGGCAAGTTGATCTGCTCTCTTGCCTTGTCGATCCGCGCAGTGGCATCGCCCAGAGCGGCGCCCGGCGCCAAGTTGAACGACACGGTCACGGCCTGCAACTGCCCCACGTGGTTGATGGATGTAGGCCCCACGCTACGGGACACCTTGGTAAACGAGGCCAAAGGCACCAGGGCGCCGGTGGATGCACGTACATAGATGTTGTTGATGGCACTTTCGTCCAGCCTTGCCTGTGGCGCCAGTTCCAGAATGACCTGGTAGCTGTCGGTCGGCAAATAAATGGTGGAAACCTGGCGTTCACCAAAGGCACCAAATAATGCCGTGCGTATGGATTCAATGGATATGCCCAAGGCGTTGGCGCGGTCGCGGTCTATGTCTAGCTGTGCCTGCAATCCACGCAATTGGGCATCACTTGTGACGTCGCGGAACAAAGGGTCTGCGCGTAATTTTTCCTGCAACTTGGTCGCCCAGTCGTTGAGCTCATCGGCTCGCACGCTTTGCAAAATGTATTGGTACTGCGCCTTACTTTGTCGACCGCCCAGTTGCAAGTTCTGGATAGGCCGCATAAAGACGCTGATGCCGGTCACATCACGCAATTTACGCCGCAGGCCCTCGACCACCTGCTTCATCGGCAAACGCTGGTCACGGGCTTTTAGTGTAATGAACATGCGGCCAGAATTTTGTGCGCCCGTGCCACCATTGAAAGAACTGACGGCGAACACATTTGCGTCGGCGCGGATGGCCGCAGCGGCGCGCTCTTGCAAACGCACCATTTCGGCAAACGAAGTATCTTCCGCCGCCTCGGTGGTGGCGGTAATTTGCCCGATATCCTCTTCCGGAAAAAAGCCTTTGGGAATGATGCTGAACAACACTCCCGTGCCCAGAAAAGTCACCAGAGCAACAAGCAATATGGTTTTCCGATGGGACAACGCCGTGTCCAGCGAGCGGCTATAGGCGCCCAGCGTTGCATTGAAGCCGCGCTCGAACGCATTAATCAGGAAGTTGTGTTTTTGCCCGTGAGGCTCTTCACTCAAAAACCGACTAGCCAGCATGGGAACCAGCGTAAGCGAGACAAAAGCCGACACAAGGATCGCAAGCCCCACCACCACCGCAAATTCGTGGAACAACAAGCCGATGACGCCGGGCATGAAGAAGATGGGAATGAACACAGCAATCAACGATGTGGAAATGGATATGATGGTGAACCCCACTTCGCGCGACCCGCGCAAAGCTGCGTTGAACGGCTCTTCGCCATTTTCAACATGGCGCATGATGTTCTCCAACATCACGATGGCATCGTCCACGACCAGGCCCACTGCCAGCGTCAGCCCCAGCAGAGAGACATTGTCCAGGCTGTACTTCAAGCCCCACAACAAAGCCACAGCACCAATCAATGAGACTGGGAGCGACAGCGTGGGAATGGCCGTGGCCACAAAACGCCGCAGAAACAGAAAAATCACCAAAACAACCAAAGCAATCGTGCCCAGCAGGGTAAGCGACACATCGTGCAACGCGTCTCGCACCGATACCGACCGGTCGTTGACCGACGTCATATTGACCGACTGGGGCATCTGCTCCTTGAGCTTGGGCAAAGCCGCTTTGACGGCGTCGACCACGCGTACCGTATTGGCGCCGGGCTGTCGCAAAATCGCCAGCGTAATGGACGCCTCGCCATTCAGGTTGGCATAAGACTTGACCGTTTCAACGCTATCCTCCACATTGGCCACGTCTTTCAGACGCACGGTGATGCCATTGCGGCTGGCAACAATCAGCCCTGCAAATTCAGCAGCGTTGCGCAGTTGTTTGTTGGCTTGCAGGGTCAACAGTTGCTTGGCACCTTCCAACGTGCCAACGGGCGTGTTGACGTTGGCCGAACGCAGCGCCGCCGACAATTCTTCAATGCTGAGATTACGCGCTGCCAGTGCCTCGGGCAGCACGCGCACGCGCACCGCAAACCGCTTAGAACCGAAAATATTGACCTGTGCAACGCCATCAATCGTCGATAGCGTGGGCGAAATCAAATGCTCTGCATAGTCCTGCAAATCGGACAGTGGCATGGACGGAGATGTCAGCGCCACCAGCAGAATAGGTGCGTCGGCCGGGTTCACCTTACGGTAGGCCGGCAACTGCGTCATGTCTTGCGGCAAAGAACGTTGCGCCCGCAACAGTGCGGCCTGCACGTCCAGCGCAGCGCCGTCAATGTCGCGCCCTTCTTCAAACTCCAGCGTCAGGGATGTGCTGCCCAGCGTGCTGGTTGAACTGATCACGGACAAACCAGGAATGGTCTGGAACTGCTTTTCCAGCGGCAACGCCACCGAGGTTGCCATGGTCTCCGGGTTTGCCCCGGGCAGGGAAGCACCGACATTGATCACCGGCGTGTCGTAACTGGGCAAAGCCGCCACCGGAATGCTGCGGTAGGCAATGACGCCGGACAGCACGATGGCCAGATTCAACAACACCGTCATCACCGGACGGCGGATAAAGAGCTCGGAAAGATTCATGGTGCAGCCGACGCAGCCGATGCGGTAGCGCGCGGGGGAGCAGCAGCGCCGGACGTGCGTTCCACCACGGGTGAGTCCGGGCGCAGGTTTTGTCGCCCCTCCAGCACGACCTTGTCACCGGCTGCGATGCCGGTGACGGCAGAATTCTCTCCCTGTGACGCCACGACTTTAACCGGGCGCAGGGCGGCGTTGCCTTTATCTACAACATACACGATCGACCCACGCGTGCTTTGGATAATCGCAGTGGTGGGGATTACCACCGCGTCATTCAGCGTTTGCGCGGTCAGCGCAACTTTGACAAACGCGCCAGGCCACAGTTTGGCATCCGGGTTGTCGAAACGCGCCTTGACCTTGACCGTGCCGGTTGCGGCGTCTACCGCGTTGTCTACAAACTGCAAACGCCCCTTGAGGGTGCTCTTTGCATCCGGCAGTGTGGCGCTGACTGCAGCACCGCCAGATTTCAAACCCTCCAGCACCGCATTTAGATTGCTTTGCGGCAGGTTGAAGCTGACATTGACAGGGTCCAACTGGGTGATGGTAACCAGAGCGGTCTGGCTAGACTGAACCGCAGTGCCCGGATAAACATTGACGGCGCCCAAACGCCCCGCACCAGAGGCGCGCACCGTGTTGTAAGACAGAGCCAACTGCGCGGCGTCCAGGGCCGCGCGGTCCGCCACCAGGTTGGCCATCTGGGAATCCACCAGGGCTTGGGCCGTATCCAAAGCGCCTTGCGAAATAAAGCTCTTGGCAAGCAAGTCGCGGCTGCGCGCCAATTGCCGCTGCGCATCGTCAAGCACGGCCTGGTCTTTCACCATCTGGGCGCGGACCTTTGCAACATTTGCGACATCAGGGCGTGCGTCCAACGTAAACAAAAGCTCGCCGGCTTTGACGAACTGCCCTTCCTTTACGTGAACTTGTGTGACCACACTGGTGATCTGCGGTTTGACGTCCACGCTGGATAGCGGTGTCACGGTGCCTATAGCTTCCAGCGCAACATCAAAGTTACGTCGGATGGCAAGGGTCGTAGTCACCGAGATGGGGGCTCCAGTTGCGCGGCTGGCACCTGGTGCCGGTGCGCTGGCGGCGGCAGCGGCGGGCGGCGCAGATGCCGGGTCTGCCTTGTTGCCACAGGCAACCAGCAAAAGAGAGGCCGCAACAGCTCCCAACGACAAATGGGTAGACAGGAATTTCTTGTTCATGGTGTGGGCAGATTATCGGCGGCGTATGCCGGACGCCAGTTGCATGGACACAAACTTTGCATAACTTTAAGACTGGCCACTAACGCCGCAAGGTCACCTCAACCCCGCGATTGGCCAGAGCGTCGGCCCGTTCATTGCCAGGGTCGCCCGCGTGACCCTTCACCCAACGCCAGGCTATCGTATGGCCGTTATGGGCTACGATCTGATCCAGTTGCTGCCACAGATCCACATTTTTGACCGGTTGTTTGGCAGCCGTTTTCCAGCCCTTGGCCTTCCACCCCGCCAACCACTCGGTAATGCCTTTCAGAACATACTGGCTGTCAATGTGCAAGATAACCGCACAGGGGCGCTTGAGCGCCAGAAGGGCCTGGATTACGGCCATCATTTCCATGCGGTTATTGGTCGTATCCAGCTCACCACCAAACAACTCTTTTTCGCTGCCATCGGGCGAACGCAATAACGCGCCCCAACCACCCGGCCCCGGATTCCCCTTGCAGGCGCCATCCGTATAAATTACTACTTCGTTCAAACTATTGTCTCCGGTTGTCTTAATCGATTGTTGTGTCGTGGGTGCGGTTGGCAACGGGCACCGACTTGCGCTGGCCGGTCGGCACTGTCTTCCAGCTTGGTCCCAGCAAACGCACGCCGCGCACCCGCTTCACCGCAACCAGAAAATAGGCCGCACCAAAAATCGGCCACCAGCGCGCCCCGGCGCCGTCCATCCATTCAAAGCGCTGTAACCACTTGTCGCTGGTGACGCCGGGCCGGTAGCAGCCAAATTCACCTACCTCTACTTCAAAGCCCAGCAGGCGCAGCCAGTCGCGCAGCCGCCAATACCCAATAAATTCACCCCCACCGGGCAAAAATAAATGGCCAAAACCCATTTTTTGGTACAGGTGGCCGCGCCTTTGCTGCAACCCCCACAGGCTGGCGGGGTTCAGTCCGCAAATAACAACCCGCCCCTCGGGCACCAGCACCCGCTCCACCTCACGCAGTGTGGTGTGGGGGTCGGCGCTGAACTCTAAACTGTGGGGTAACACGACCAAGTCCAAGCTGCTGGCGGGAAAGGGCAGCGCAGAAAAGTCGCACAGCACGGCCGCACGCTTGGCCGTGCCCAGGCCATCTTCAACCGCGGGCTCCTCACACGCCAGCCATTGGTGTGGCATGCGGTTGGCCTCCAGGCCTGCGAGTTCTGGAACCCCAAGCTGCAAGGCGTGGTAGCCAAATATATCGACCACCGCCGCATCGACCCGCGTTCGTTCCCAATCCAGCAGGTAGCGCCCCGCAGGGGTTTGGAACCAATCATGCATCGCTATACTTTGTTTGCTCATGAAGTTAATACCGCTGCCCGCTTTTGATGACAACTACATCTGGATGCTCCACGATGGACACAGAGCGCTGGTGGTAGACCCCGGCGATGCACAACCGGTGTTAGCAGCTCTGCAAAGCGAAGGCGTGCAGTTGCAGGGCATTTTAGTCACGCACCACCACCCCGACCACACCGGTGGGGTTGATGTGCTGCGCGACGCCACCAGCGCCAGCGTATTCGGCCCGGCCAACGAGCGTATGCCGGAGCCATTGCGGCGCCTGCATGGCGGTGGCACCGTGCAGTTGCTGGGTCTGGACTTTAAGGTGCTGGATGTGCCTGGCCACACGGCGGGCCATATTGCCTATTTTGCTGAAGTCAACGGCGAAGCCCCTGTTCTGTTTTGTGGAGACACCTTGTTCAGCGGAGGCTGCGGGCGCCTGTTTGAAGGTACGCCGCAACAAATGCTGGCGTCCTTGGGCCAACTTGCAAAATTGCCGGGCGCAACTCGCGTATGCTGCGCCCATGAATACACCTTGAGCAACCTGAAATTTGCGGTCGAAGTAGAACCCGACAACCCGCAACTCGTGGCCTACCAGGCCCAATGCCAGGCGTTGCGCGGGCAAAGCCTGCCGACCCTGCCCTCCACCATTGAGACGGAACGCCAAATCAACCCTTTCTTGCGCAGCGAGCGGCCCACCATCATTGCATCGGCCCGCCGGTTTGATGCACCTGGCGTGGCGAGCCATGGAGCATTTGCGATGCTGCGCCAATGGAAAAACCAATACCGATGACATCTTTGAAAATCTGGAGCCTTGTGGCTCTGTTATGGCTAACCGGCTGTGCAACCACACAAGCCCCGCAAGACAAGCCCGCCGTCGCTGACGGAGCCGGCATCACCCTCCAACCCAGCCGCGAAATGGGCCTGAGTCTGCCCATAGCGCCGCGGCCCAACATTACTACCAGCCCGTCGAACGCGCACCCTCCATTCGCCCCGCTTTACGCACAAGAAACCGGCTCGCGCACGGTTGCTTCGCTGGCGCCACCGGTTGACCTGTGGGACCGCATACGCCGGGGTTATGCCATGCCCGACCTGGACAACGACCTTGTCCACGACCGCGAACAGTGGTACGCCACGCGCCCAGACTACATTTTTCGCATGACCGAGCGGTCCAAAAAATACCTGTTCCACGTCGTGGAAGAGCTGGAGTTGCGCAATATGCCAACCGAGTTGGCATTGCTGCCCTTCATCGAGAGCGCGTTCAATCCGCAGGCCGTCTCCAGCGCCAAAGCGGCAGGCATGTGGCAATTCATGCCCGCTACCGGCAAATATTTTGAGCTCAAGCAAAACGCGTTTCGCGACGACCGACGCGATGTGCTGGCATCCACCCGCGCGGCGCTGGACTACCTGCAAAAGCTCCACACCCTGTTTGGCGACTGGCACCTAGCGCTGGCCGCCTACAACTGGGGTGAAGGGAGCGTCGGCCGCTCCATTGCCAAGAACCAGCGTGCCGGCCAGCCCACCGGTTATATGGACCTGAACATGCCAATGGAAACGCGGCTGTATGTGCCCAAGCTGCAGGCGGTGAAGAACATCGTGGCTCGACCCAGTGCATTCAACTCCAAGCTGCCGCTGATCGAGAACCACCCCTACTTCCAGTCCGTCACGATACGCCGCGACATCGACGTGGCATTGGCCGCCAAGCTTGCAGAAGTACCGCTGGATGACTTCAAGGCCTTGAATCCGTCCATCAACCGCCCCGTCATCATGGCAGCCGGCACACCCCAGGTCTTGCTGCCCTGGGACAACGCCGAGGTTTTCCAAGGCAACCTGGAGTCTTACGCCGGGGGCCGCCTGGCCAGTTGGACCGTATGGGTAGCACCCACCACAATGCGCCCGGCCGACGCGGCCAAACGGGTAGGCATGAGTGAGGCCGATTTCCGCAGCGTCAACGCCATACCGCCCAAGGTGGTCATCAAGGCGGGATCCTCGTTGCTGGTGCCTCGCCCCGACGCCATGAAACAGGACGTAGCCGTGAAGGTTGCCGACAACGGCCAGCTCTCACTGGCGCCAGAGGTGGTGCTTAAACGCAGCACCGTGCGGGCGGGCAAGGGTGAAAACGTGGCCAGTATTGCCCGCAAATACCGGGTCAGCGCTGACCAGGTTGCACAGTGGAACAAGGTCGCCACGTCAGCCAGTTTCAAGGTCGGCCAACAGGTGGTGGTCTTCTTGCCACTGTCACAAGCCAGGCGCAGCGGTGGTAGTGGCACGCGAACCGCCGCACGAACCACCGGACACAAGGCGGCACCACGGCGTGTGGCTGCCAGCAGTCGGGCAGCGCCCGTGCGCCGGGCCAAGCGCTAAAACCTTTGGGCATGTTTGCCCCGAGCCAGTTTGTTTGCGCTAGCGGTAGCCGATGAACAAGATGGCGATATTGGTGACCAACGCGACCACCCACACGATGCTGCGCGCCTTGGCCATGTCGGCCACATACATCATGATGTACAGAATGCGCAGCACCACAAACAAAAACGCCAATATGTCCAGCCGCCCCTGGTGAGCGCCCAATTGGTGGGCAATGATGACGGCCGCCAAGAATAGTGGCAAGGCTTCAAAACTATTGGCCTGCGCCGCGTTGGCACGGGCACGCCAGTCTTTCTGGCGGGCCAGCCAGACGCGGGGACTGGCATTGTCATAACCACCCTCGCGTTTGGGTTTGCCAAACATGCCAGCCTTGGCGAGCCCGGCACAGGCGATGGGCAACAGTGCGGCAACGAGTAAACACCAGTACGCCAGCGTGAAATGGACGGTTTGCATCAGGAAATTTTCTAAATTAAGTTGCTGTCGCCGCCGGGCCGCCCCAAGGCGACAACGGCCCCTGTGCGCAGCGACCCCTGCGGTGGTGGGGGCAGCGCACTACGTGAAGCGACAAGCGTGGGGGCCACAGCTCAGCGGCGATCGACCAAAGCGTGTGCAATGGTACCCAGGTCAACATATTCAAGTTCGCTGCCCGCAGGCACGCCACGGGCCAAACGGGTGACACCCAGGCCGCGCGCCTTCAGCGCCTCGCTGATGACATGGGCCGTGGCCTCGCCTTCGGCGGTGAAGTTGGTCGCCAGAATCAGCTCTTGCACCTCGCCATCCAGCGCACGATCAAACAGTTTCTTCAAACCGATGTCGTGCGGACCAATGCCGTCCAGCGGATTGAGCTTGCCCATCAGCACAAAGTACAGGCCCTTGTAGGCACCGGTGCGCTCCAGCGCGGATTGGTCGGCTGGGGTCTCCACCACGCACAGCTTGCTGCGGTCCCGACGGGGGTCCAGGCAGGTGGAACACACTTCGCCCTCGGTAAACGTGTGGCAACGCTCGCAGTGCCGCACGCCCAGCACCGCCTGCTCCAGCGCCCGCGCCAGTGCCTGTGCGCCGCCACGGTCGTGTTGCAGCAGGTGAAATGCCATGCGCTGGGCCGACTTGATGCCCACGCCCGGCAATCGTTTGAGCGCCTGGACCAGAACGTCCAGTGAGTTAATGTCAGACATGGATGAAGTTGCGGCCTACTGAAATGTTGGGGACAGAGCTTGAGCGCTCCGCGTCTCTGCGGTCTGTCCCACAAAGTCTCAGAATGGGAATTTCATGCCACCGGGCAAACCCGGCATGCCGGCTGAGAGCTTGCCCATTTTTTCAGACGACAAATCTTCCGCTTTGCGCACCGCTGCGTTGAAGGCTGCAGCCACCAGGTCTTCCAGCATGTCCTTGTCGTCGGCCAGCAGGCTGGGGTCGATGGTGACGCGTTTGACGTCGTGTTTACAAGTCATCGTGACCTTGACCAGGCCAGAGCCGGACTCGCCGGTGACCTCGATATTGCCCAGTTCGTCCTGGGCCTTCTTCATGTTGTCCTGCATCGCTTGGGCTTGCTTCATCAGGCCAGCGAGTTGTCCTTTGTTGAACATGGGGTTTCCTTTAAAAAATTTAACAACTTTGCGGGTCAGACCACTCGTGAAACGATGTACTGACCTCAACTCACATGATTCATTGTGGGTCAGACCACTCGCGAAGCGACGTGCTCTGACCCCAACTGATTAAAAACGCATCCGCCCTCATAGCGGCTTGATGGAACCGGGGACGATTTTCGCGCCAAAGTCACGCATCATGCTCTGCACGAAGGGATCGTCAAAAATAATCTTCTCGGCGGCCAACTGCTTCTCTTCGGACGCCGCCGTGTTGCGCCGCGCCGGGCAGTCGTTGACACGGCCGATTTCCACGACCAACTTCACGTCATGCCCAGCGGTTTTGAGCGCGGCGGTCAGGCGGTCGCGGCTACCGGCCTGGTTCAGCGATTCGCGCTCCACGCGCAGAATCCACTGGTCGGTATCGCGCGCCACAAGTTGCGACTGCAAGGCCAGCTCCCGCACCATGGCGTTGATCGCTTCGGCCTTTATCAGTTGCTGCACGGTGGCGTGCCAGAAGTCGCCCTCTTCCGTCGGCACCAGTGCGTGGGGCGTTTGCTGCGCGGTGACGTCGGAGCGCGACTCGGCTTGTGTGCGCACCGGGACTGCTACTATTTTTGTAGCGGCTTGCGCAGGTTCTACGAGGGCTGGCGGCCTGTTTGGCACATAGTCATCTGGCGAATCCGGCCGGCCGTCGTCGTCTACATCCGAATGTGCGCTGGGTCTGGCGCTCTCACGCACGGGCAATACCTGGCCTGGTGGCGGGCTTTGTGGGGAGACTGGCGCCTGGCTGCCGAGCGGCACGGAGTCTGGCGGCAACGGCTCGTCTTCCCAGGGCTGGACGACACCGAGCTTCGCTGCAACAACCACAGGGGACGCTGACGGTGGACGCTGCACAACAAGGGGCGTTGCTGCTTCGCTGGCAGGCGCAACTGGCGCGCGAACTGCTGCGGGCGCAGGCACCTGGGTAGGTACCGATACCGGCGCGGCAGTCCTATTTAGAGTTTTTTTTTCAGCCGTTGGCTGTGCGCCTGGTCGCGGTTTGAAGGCCAGCAGGCGCAGCAACACCATCGTCAACGCTGCATATTCATCAGGCGCTAGCCCCAGGTCAGCGCGGCCATGCAGGCAAATGCTATATAGCAACTGGATCTCGTCCACCGGCATCAGCGCGGCCAGGCGGGCGGTGTCCTGCGCCTCAGGGTCACTGTCGTCATCGGTTGCCGTGGTGCCCGTGGCCTGCACCACCGCCATGCGTTGCAGCACGGTGGACATTTCTTCCAGCGTAGAGGCGGCGCTCAGGCCATTCAGGCGCAGCGTCTCCGAGGTTTCCACAACGGTCTTGCCATCGCCCACAGCCAGCGCCTCGATCAGGCGGAATACGTAAGAACGGTCCACGCTGCCCAGCATCTGGCGCACGGTAGCCTCTTGCAACTGGCCGGAGCCAAAGGCAATGGCCTGGTCGGTGAGCGAGAGCGCATCGCGCATAGAGCCGCGCGCGGCGCGCGCCAGCAGACGCAGGGCCTGGGGCTCGGAGGGGACGTTTTCCTGGCCCAGCACAAAGGTCAGATGTTCCCGAATGGTCTCAGGCGCCATGGGCCGCAGGTTGAACTGCAGACAACGGCTCAGCACGGTGACCGGCACTTTTTGCGGGTCGGTCGTGGCCAGCACAAATTTCAGGTATTCGGGCGGCTCTTCCAGCGTCTTCAACATGGCGTTGAAGGCCGTGTTGGTCAACATGTGCACTTCGTCGATCATGAAGACCTTGAAGCGCCCTTGCACCGGCTTGTAGACCGCCTGCTCCAGCAGGGCCTGCACCTCGTCCACGCCGCGGTTGCTGGCAGCGTCCAGCTCGGTGTAGTCGACAAAACGGCCGCTATCAATATCAGTGCACGCTTGGCATACGCCGCAAGGGCTGGCGGTGATTCCGCCATTGCCGTCCGGCCCCTGGCAGTTCAGCGACTTGGCCAGAATGCGCGACACCGTGGTCTTGCCGACGCCGCGCGTACCGGTAAACAGGTAGGCGTGGTGCAGGCGTTGGGTGGTCAGCGCGTTGGTCAGGGCCTGCACCACGTGGTCTTGCCCCACCATCTCGGAAAAATTGCGGGAGCGGTACTTGCGGGCGAGCACGAGATAGGACATGCTCTGATTCTAATTGGCGCAGCGAGCCAGTCTTTTGCAAAGCCCTTCCGGCGAAGGACTAGCCCGGCAATGAATTGAAAGTACATTCACACCATGCCGACTTAACCGACATGCCCATCCACACCACCTGCTGCTGGCGCATGCTGCGCAGCCTGATATGGACATTCATCGCATTTGCAGCGTTGGGCGCCTATGCGCAAGACACGCTGCGGGTGCTGTCATGGCCGGGTTATGCCGACCGCGATCTGGTACGGGCGTTCGAACAGCGCACCGGCAGCAAGGTGGAGGTCACCTTCATCGACTCCGACGATGTGATGTGGCAAAAGCTCAACAGGAACAAGGCGGCCGATTTTGATGTGTTCGCGGTCAACACGGCCGAGCTGCAGCGCTATATCCAGGCGGGTCTCGCCATTCCAGTCAACACCGCCAACATCAGCAACACGGCCAACCAGTTGCCACGCTTTCGGGATCTCAAAGGCATACCGGGGCTGGTACATGGCGACAAGGTCTTTGCCATCCCTTACACGTACTCGGAGATGGGCCTGATCTTTGACCGCCAGCAGGTCAAACAGCCGCCCACCTCCATCCACGCGCTGTGGGATGCCCATTACCGCGGCAAGGTGCTGTTGTACAACGGCGGCTCGCACAACTTTTCGTTGGCCGCCCAGGCGCTGGGTGACCCCACGCCCTACCGCATCGCCACCAACGAGTGGCCCGCCGCTGTGGACCAGCTGATCGCGCTACGGCGCAACGCACAGGGCTTTTACAGCCAGCCCGAGGAATCGGTAGAAATGTTCAAGAATGGGCATTCGGCGTTGATGTTTGCCAACTACGGCTCGCAGCAATTGCAGTTGCTCAAAAAGGCGGGTGTAGACGTGGGTTACGTAGTGCCCAAGGAAGGCGCCCTGGCCTGGCTGGATTGCTGGGCTATCACCCGCGGGGTCAAAAACGCCCAACTGGCCGAGGCGTGGATTAACTATTTTCTGGAACCGCAGGCCGGCCAGGCCCTGATCACGCGCCAGGGACTGGCCAACACCACGTCCGAGTCGCCATATTTACGGCCGCAGGACCGCATGGTGTGGCTGGAGCCGGTGGAAAACGTGGACCGCCGTAGCGCCCTGTGGGAGCGCATCTTGGCCGGTGACCGTGCCAGCAAGGTCTTGGCACCATGAAATTTGGTATCGCCTTCAAACTGGGCCTGCTGTTGGCGGGGGTCAGCATTTTGGCCGCTGGTTTGACCGGCTTCTATGCCTACCAGGCCAGCCGCAATTTGCTGGTGCAGACTGCCAAGGCCGAGTTGCTGACGACAACCACGGTGCTGGCCCGGCGCATCACGTTGAACCGCCAGGAAATATCGCGTAATCTGCAGGTACTGAGCAGTCACCCGGCCGCGCTGGCTGCGATGGGCCCGGCAGTGTCCGCACAGGACGACCAACTGGCCGCGACGTTCGAGGCCATGATGCGCGCCAACCCCTCGTATTTTCAGATACGGCTGATCTCTGCCAGCGACAACGGCTTGGAACGGGTGCGCGTAGACCGGGCGGATGACCGCATCATCCGCGTGCGCGGAGACGACCTGCAGGAAAAAGGCCACTTCTCTTACGTGTCGGGCGCTTTGAAGTTGACGCCAGGCGCCACGTATTTATCGCGCGTGGTCATCAACCATGAGCGCGGCGCGCATGCCGGCCTGGAGCAGCCGTCGGTCATCCTGGCCATGCCGGTAGTGGACACTGCGGGCCGAGCGGCCGCTGTTGTTGTCATCAACGTAGACCTCAATAGCGTGTTTGCCACGCTGGCGGCCGACCTGCCCAAGGACTACCAGCTTTTCCTGGCCAATGGAAAGGGCGACTTCCTGATCCACCCCGACCCCACGCAAGCCTTTGGTTTTGATAGAGGGCGCCGCGTGCTGGTGCAGGACGAGTTCTATGCTACCCGTGACATGGTAGGCGGCAAGGTCACCCAGGTGATGGTCGAGGCCCGCGACGGGCGCTATGCCGATTCGCCCATCGTGGCTTCATTTGTCGGCCGGGCAGTGAGTATCAGCAGCGACGAAGACAGCTTCATCCTGGGCTTGGCGCAGCCCCTGACCGGGGTATTGGAGCAGGCCAACCGGCTGGGCATCGTGGTGTTGCAGCTGGTCATTGGCCTGTGCCTGGCCTGTGTATTGCTGGCAGCCCTGGTGGCACGGGCAGTCACCCGCCCCATCAACGCCATGAGTGCAGCGGTGCAGGGCTTTGCACATGACCACCAGTCGGCGCCAGTGCGAAGCCTGGCCGTTGAACGGCGGGATGAAATCGGCGTGCTGGCGCGCAGCTTCCAGCAGATGCAGAACGAAATCCGCCAGCAGTTGGAGGATTTGCAGGAGAACCGCGAGGACCTGGAACACATGGCCCGGCACGATGTGCTGACCGGCTTGCCCAACCGGCGCGCTTTTCAGGAGCGACTGGACCACGCCTTGTCGCGTGCGCAGCGCAGCGGTGAACGGTTTGCACTGTTTTTTATTGACGTGGACAACTTCAAAAGCATCAACGACCGCTGGGGCCACGATGGCGGAGACGCGCTGCTCAAAATCGTCGCGCTGCGCCTGGTCGCGACCACCCGCAAAGTCGATGCCATTGCCCGCTTGGGCGGTGACGAGTTTGTCGTGCTGCTGGACAACCCGGCGCAGCGCGAAGACGTGGCCAATATTGCCGAAAAGCTGCTGGAGAGCGTGCGCTCCCCGATTCTGTACCGCGGGCATGCATTGCAGATTGGTTTCAGCATCGGCATCAGCCTGTACCCCGAAGATGGGCGCACCGCAACCGAATTGATGGCCCGCGCCGACCGCGCCATGTTTGACGCTAAAGACGCGGGGCGCAATGGCTTTCGCTTCTCGAATGGAAAACCGCATCCCACCTCGCCAACACCGCTCTAGGCGTTTGTGCCCTGCCAGCAAAAAGGTCACCGGCATGCGGCTACAATTCACGCTGACGGGCCTTCCCGCATGGTAAAGCGGCCAACCGGGTCAGGTGGGGAACCAAGCAGCCCTAACTGTGGAGTCAGTGCCGGGGTCAGGCTCGTCAACCTTATTTCTCACATAGCTTGCTACTGTATCAATAGCAAACTATGCAGCATGAACGAGGGCTACAGCCCTATTTCCCTTGAAGGTATTCCACCACACCCTGCCCTGCACGCCTGCCACTGGCAAAGCAGGCCTGCAGCAGATAGCCACCGGTGGGGGCCTCCCAGTCCAGCATCTCACCGGCACAGAACACGCCGGGCAATGATTCCAGCATCAAGCCGGGCGTCAGCGCCTCAAACAGCACACCACCGGCGGTGCTGATGGCCTCGTCCAGCGGACGCGCGGCGGTCAGCGTGATGGGTACGGCCTTGATCGCAGCGGCCAGTTGGACCGGGTCGGCCATCGCTTCCCTGGATACCACTTCATACAGGATGCCGGCCTTGATACCGTCGATATTCAAGCGGCTCTTCAGGTGGCTGGACAAGGAGCGCGTGCCGCGTGGGTGGCGCACCTCGGCCAGCACTTTCTCGGCGCTCATATCCGGCAACAGATCCAGGTGGAAGGTGGCGCTGCCGGTGCGGATGATTTCGTCGCGCAACAGGCTGGAGGCGGCATAGACCAGGCTACCCTCCACGCCCGAGGTGGTGGCCACAAACTCTCCCTTGCGGACAAACTCCACGCCCTGCGAGGTCTTGACCGCAATCTTTACCGTCTTGAAGGCCTGACCGGCAAAGCGGCTGGAGAAGTGTTCGCTCCAGCCACCCTGGACATCAAAACCGCAATTGGCTGGCAACAGCGGCGCCACGGCCACGCCCCGTGCGGCCAGCAAGGGCACCCAGGCGCCGTTGGAGCCCAGCCGGGCCCAGCTACCGCCACCCAGCGCAAGTACGACGGCGGCGGCCTGCACGGTCACTGGACCTTGTTCCGATTCGAACTGCAGGCCAACGCCCGCACCGGTGTTCTCGGTCCATCCGGCCCAGCGGTGGCGCATGTGGAACTGCACGCCAGCGCCGCGCAGGCGCTGCAGCCAGGCGCGCAGCAGCGGCGCGGCTTTCAGGTCGTGCGGGAAGACGCGCCCCGAGCTGCCAACGAATGTGTTCACGCCCAGGCCTTCGGCCCAGGCGCGCACGGCGGTGGCGTCCATACCTTGCAGCAGTCCCTCGATGACCTCACGCCGCGCACCATAGCGGCCGGCAAAGGTGTCTGCGCCTTCGGAGTGGGTCAGGTTCAGCCCG
>NZ_JANXUQ010000159.1 GCF_025356155.1 Rhodoferax sp.
GGCTACGACATTGCGCTGCAGAGTGCACGCGACAATGGCCTGAACCTGCCGATGCTAAAGTAAAAACAGCCTCTAGCCCTCGTCGAATATAGGCATACCGCTCATATTTCCATAGCATTTTATAGCTACACCCTTTAAAAAACCATGAACATCCAGCCGGGCCAACTTACTTTGGCGCAATTGCGCGAACTGCACGCCAGCACCACCACACTAACGCTGGACCCCATCGCCCGCCCCGGCATACGCGCCAGCGCGGACTTGGTGCACAAGGCAGCCCAAGGCGGAGCAGCCGTTTACGGCGTCAACACCGGCTTTGGCAAGCTGGCCAACCAGCGCATCGCCCAGGCCGATCTGGAAACCTTGCAATTGAACCTGCTGCGTTCACACGCCGTGGGCGTGGGCGAGCCCATGTCCGAGCCCGTGGTGCGGCTGATTTTGTTGATGAAGGCGGCCAGCCTGGCACGCGGCTATTCCGGTATCCGCGAGCTGGTCATAGACCGCTTGTTTGCGTTTTACAACCTCGGCATCACGCCCGTCATCCCCTGCCAGGGATCGGTCGGCGCATCGGGTGACTTGGCACCACTGGCCCATCTGTGCCTGCCGCTGATCGGCGAAGGTGAAGTGTTCTTTGAAGGCAAACGCGTTCCCGCCGCCCAAGCCTTGGCACAGGCCAAGCTCGACCCCATCCGCCTGTCGGCCAAGGAAGGCCTGGCGCTGATCAATGGCACGCAGGTGTCCACTGGTTTGGCGATTGACGCGTTGCTGGCCACCGAACGTCTGTTTGAAGCCGCAGTGATTTCCGGTGCGGTGACGCTGGACGCGGCCCGTGGCAGCGACGGGCCGTTCGACCCCCGCATCCACGCGGTGCGCGGCCAGCCCGGCCAGATCGCCTGCGCTGCGGCCTACCGCGCGTTAGCGGTCGGCAGCGCCATCCGCAAGTCGCACCTGGAAGGCGATGACCGCGTGCAAGACCCCTACTGCCTGCGCTGCCAGCCCCAGGTCATGGGCGCCTGCCTGGACCAGATGCGCTACGCCACCGACGTGCTGATGCGCGAAGCCAATGCGGTCACCGACAACCCGCTGGTGTTTGCCGAATCTGGCACCTTGCTATCTGGCGGCAACTTCCACGCAGAGCCTGTAGCGCTGGCCGCAGACGCACTGGCCGTGGTGATCGCTGAGATTGGCGCCATCACCGAGCGCCGCATTGCCATGCTAGTGGACACCGTGGTGTCACGCCTGCCCGCCTTCCTGACACCCGAGCCGGGCCTGAACTCCGGTTTCATGATCGTGCACGTCACCGCAGCGGCGCTGGCGTCCGAGAACAAATCATTGGCGCACCCCGCCAGTGTGGACAGCCTGCCCACATCTGCCAACCAGGAAGACCATGTGAGCATGGCCACATTCGCCGCGCGGCGCCTGCAGCAGATGCTGCGCAACACCGAATACATCGTCGCCATCGAGTTGCTGGCCGCCGCGCAGGGCATTGAATTCCTCCGCCCCTTGCAAAGCTCGACCGTACTGGAAGGCATTCTGGAACTGGTGCGCTCGGTATCACCGGCCATGATGGTCGACCGCAGCTTGGCGCCGGATATGGAGCTGGTGCGTGGGCTGATCACCCAAGGGCGTGTTGGGCTGGCCGGTGAAGCGCAGATCCGTGAATTGACGGCTTTGCGGTTGGGATAGGGTGTCGGCCGTACCAAGCAAAAAAACATGAACAGCACCGTTTTTGATATCATTCACAAGTCCATCCAACCGACTTGGTATGTAGCCATGCAGCAAAACACACTCACCATTTCCGAAATCAAGCGCCGCGGTATGTCTGCAATTGATGACAGCCTGCGCCTTGGGCCGACCTACATTGTCAAGCGCAACAAGATGGCCGCCGTCATCTTGACAGAGGCCGAGTATCAACGCCTGACTGGTCAATCGGCTGCAAAAATGCCCAGGATGACAGCCATGGAGTGGCTGATGGCCCAACCTAGCAATGGGCGCCGTAGCAGGACGGAGATTGATTCAGAACTTAGCAAGGAGCGCGCCTGGTGATCGTCTTCTTTGACACCAGCGCTCTAATTTATCGTATCGAAGGCGCACAGCCATTTGCCAGAGAGGTTCACTCAGCTTTGGCCCGGATAGTCCAGCAACACCCAAAGGTAGGCACAGGCCTCAGTCGCCTGACGTGGTTGGAATGCCGAGTCGGGCCGATGAAGTCCACCAACACTGAGGTCTTGAAAAACTACGACGATTTTTTTGCACTGCCTGACTTGGTGTGGGTGGAATTAGATCGAACGGTAGTCGAACTGGCAACACACATCCGAGTACACCATGGACTCAAAACGCCGGATGCCCTACAAGCTGCATCCTGTCTGCAACTGGGCAAAGAACATATTTTCTTAACGGGTGACTCCGCGTTCAAACGCGTATCGGGACTAAACGTCAAACTCACTGCGGATCCTCAATAAGAGCGCGCTCCCCTCAATGCACCGTCCCCACCGGTGGCCAAGTCAGCGTCTTCGCTTGACCATCGGCGTCGGGCATCAACTGGTGTATGGCTTTACCTGCAAATACGGTCTCGCGCAATTCTCTCAACACTTCAGCGGCGCCGCCAAAAGGCGTGAGCATGTCGATGATCCAGATCTGATCACCCGACTTCCAGTCCGCAGCGGGCAAATGGTGTGGCGCTTCCAGATAGCGCTTGGCTACGCCGTCTGATAACTTGGCCCATGACACGTTGGGCCTGTACCTTGGCCAGATGGGCCAGTTATTGCATCTCCAGCTCGTTCAATGGTGTTTTGTTGTCGGTGTTGTCAGGGGTTGTCATTTCAATGGATCCATAAGCAGCTCCAACGCTGCGAGATCGGTGGTTTGCAGCCGTCCCCGCTGCCGCCTAGGCAAACAGCCCGTGCAGGTACCAGCAGGTTTGCGCTTCGGGCGCGATGGCCATGCGTTGCGCCCCCAGCCGCTCGCAATACACCCACACCAGGCCAGCCACCGCGCTGCGCGCCACGTAGTAGTCGCGCAGTGCGCAGTGGGCGGGGCCGTCGAGCCAGCCAGCCTCCACCCGCTGCGGCCCGGCCACCAGGGCCAGCGGGCCGCCCTCGTACTGCGGCTGGCCCTGGTGCGTGGTCAGCCGCAGTGGAATGGCCAGCAGCCAACTGGGGTAGAGGGTCATCCTGGCAGTATCGTCCAAGCCAATTAGGCCGCTAGCCCTCGTGGAATGCGCATGATTAGCTCCTGATTTCGTAGCAAGCACCAGCCCTTTGCCGATACCCACCAACGGCAATTCGGTAGCCGCGCGCCACTGCTGCATGCGCTCGGGCCGGTGGTCGGCGTGCAGCGTGGCACGGCGCACATGCTGGGGGCCCAGCCGTGCGCTCAAGCGCTCCAGCAACTGGTGCAGGCTGTCGCCGTGGCGCACATCGTCGGGCAGCAGACTGATGCTCTCGCCCGCCATGGGCTGGGTTTGCAGGGACCGCAGGCGCAGGTGCAGCACAGGCGCAGGCAGTGTGACCTGGGCCAGCTGCTCGCCCAGCAGGCGGGCCAGGTGCTGCATGTCTTGCGTGGGCTGGGCCGTGCGCAGCACCAGGCGGCCCTGTGCGCCGCCGGTGTGGTGGGCGTCTACATGCAGGGCGTTGGAGCGCCGGGCGTCCAGCTCCCACAGCAGTTCCAGCCCCAGCACGCCGCGCTGGCGGGCGCGCAACCACAGTTGCAACTGCGCCAACAGGCGGCGCGCACCGAACAGCAGGGCCGAGGCACTTTCCACGCTGGATAGCAGCTCCAGCGGCGCGTCGAACACATCGGGCAGGGTCAGCCAGGGGTAGACCTCGGCGCGCTGGCCATAGGCGCAGTCCAGCGCGTCCACCAAGCCCGGGCCAAAGCGGCGCACCAGGCCACCGCGTGGCAGGGCACGCAGTTGCCCCCAATTGGCCAGGCCCAGACGCGCCAGCGTGGGCAGGTGGGGGCGTGCGGCGACCAGCGTGGGCAGAGGCAAGGCGTCTGCGGGCAGGCCACGCGCCGCGTCGCCACCGTGGCATTCGTCACCATCGCTTGCGTTGCTGGCACATTGCAGTCGGCCATATGCTATTAAAGATGTAGCACCTTGTGCATATTCGACGAGGGCTAGCGGCCAATTTGGCTTAAGCAGCTGGTCCAGCAGAGCATCTGAGCCGCCAAACAACCGCTCGCTGGAAGAGACCTCCAACACCAGCGCAGACTCGATCCGCGCCACCAGCGGCGTGAACTGCAGCGCCCACCAGGCCCAAGCGCTGTGCGCGTCGACCAGCGCGGCCTCTGCGCCGGGCACATCGGATGCCCCCGTAGCGGGCGCTTCAGGCGTGGGCTGCAGTGCGATCCAGTGCATGGCCACTCCTGGGGGTTTCACCGCCGGGTAGCCCCAAGGTGCTCTGAACCGCTTGGCGGTCAGCGCCGCTAGGCAAATGCACCCCCTCGGGGCGCAGCGCAGTACGCGCAGCGACAAGCGTGGGGGCTGCGAGTAGGCACGCCAGCCGCGCCGCGCGCGCGCGAAGGTGCAAGGGCTGGTCCATGGGCGGGCCGCGCCGTTTGAGTGTGCGCACCTCCAGCGTGTCAGATGCGTCCTCGGATGGCGCCACCCACAACCGCAGCACGGCGGGTGAGGATTCGTTTTG
>NZ_JANXUQ010000164.1 GCF_025356155.1 Rhodoferax sp.
GCGCTCCACGTGCGGGTTCTGGTTGGCCACGTGCAGCACATATTCTTCGGTCGCACGGTTGTAGGTGCCGATGGCGGCGCGCGGCTCCATGGCGTTAGGCACCAGGCGGTTATTGGTCAGGTCCAGCTGGGTGATGTGGGCGGCCGTGGCAAATGCGGCATCCACTGCTGCCTTGTCGCCCAGCCCCCATTTGTAGCAATGGTTGTTGGGCGCCTGTTCATGCAACTGCGGGCCGGTGGCGGCATCGCGCACGTCCACCACAGCGGGCAGCGGGTCGTAGTCCACCACCACCGCCTCGGCGGCGTTTTTGGCCTGCTCCAGTGTTTCTGCAATCACCATGGCCACCTGGTCGCCCACATGGCGTGCCTTGCCCAACGCCAGCACCGGGTGCGGTGGCTCGTTCATGGGCTTGCCATTCACGTCGGTGATCAGCCAGCCGCAGGGCAGACCACCCATCTTGCCTTCGAGGTCTTTGCCGATGAACACTTCCACCACGCCGGGCATGGCCTTGGCGGCGGCCACGTCAATGCTGTTGATGGTGGCGTGGGCGTGGGGGCTGCGCACAAAGACCGCGTAAGTCTGGCGGTCCATCGTGATGTCGTCGGTGTACTGGCCGGCCCCGGTCAGGAAGCGGTAATCCTCTTTGCGACGAACCGATTCGCCGATGTGCGGAAGCTTGGAGAAATCTGATGCACCCATGGTGGCGGCTCCTTAAATGTTGGCCATGGCAGCTTGACCCTGCTGCACGGCTTTGACGATGTTTTGGTAGCCGGTGCAGCGGCAGATATTGCCTTCCAGCAGCTCGCGGATCTCGCCCGCATTGGCCTTGGGGTGGTGGGTGCACAGGTCTACCGCGCTCATCACCATGCCGGTGGTGCAGTAGCCGCATTGCAGGCCGTGGCACTCTTTGAAGGCCGCCTGCATGGGATGCATGGTGCCGTCGGGCTGCGCCAGGCCTTCGATTGTGGTGATCTCGCTGCCGTTGACCTGCGCCGCCAGAACGTTGCAGGACTTGATGCTGCGACCGTCCCGGATGACAGTGCAGGCCCCGCACTGCGCCGTGTCGCAGCCGACGTGGGTGCCGGTAAGGTGGAGGTGCTCTCGCAATACCTGCACGAGCAATGTGTGGGGGGGAACGTCCACCGTGGTGGGCTTGCCATTGACCTTGAGCTGAACCTGCATAGGAAGTGTCTCCGTTGTGGGTGTTGTCGGGTAGCGCAAGCGATTATTGAAGTCACCCCTGGCGCGGAGCCTAGGCAAAACCCTTGGTCCCTTGCGCTTACGCGAAGAAATTCTCAAAATGAAACACTCGCTCGCCTGCATACTTACGCTGCGCCCACGCCTTCACCACTGCCCATGTTGAACACCCTGATCCACCACGCCGAGCACCGCCTGCTGCACATCAGCGCGGCGCGCCAAGCCATGCTGGTGGAAGGCCGGCCCATGCCATCGCACGCGGTGTTGGCACCGTGGATAGAACGCAGCTGGCAGCGCTGCCTGCAAAGCGGCTACAGCCCGCACCACAGCGTGGACTTCGAGCCCGTGCCACGCCAAACCCTGCAGCGCGTGCAGGAGGCCAACCACACGTTGCTGAGCGTGGCGCGCCCCGTGCTTGCGCGTCTGGGCCAGGCCATTGCCGACACGCGCTACTTCGCTATCCTCACCAATGCCCAGGGTATCGTCGTGGACGTGAACGGCCCGATTGACCGCAGCGACCCACGGGCCGACGTGATCGCCCGCATCGGCGTGGACCTGTCCGAGCAACGGGTGGGCACGACTGCGATTGGCGCGGCACTGACCGATCTGCAGCCCGTGTGGCTGCACCGCGGCGAACATTTCTTTGACGTCAACACAGCCTATAGCTGCGCAGGTGCACCATTGTTCGGGCCGGATGGCGCCTGTGTGGGCATGCTGGACCTGACCGGCATCGATGCGGTAGAGCGCCCCGAACTCAAACACCTGGTCGCGCAGACCGCCAACAAGATTGAAAATGCACTGGTGCTGGCCAAACCCCACCGCCTGCTGCTGCGGCTGAATTGGCCTGGCAATGCGCTCGGTGGTGATGCCGATGGCATGCTGTGCCTGGACGCAGACGGTTGGATCACCGGCACCAATGCAACGGCGCGCACCATGGTGCCGCTACTGCAGGACCAGGCTGCGCAGCAGGCCCTGCACGTGGGCGACGTGTTGGGCATCGCCTACCAGGCGCTGTTTGACGCGGCCAACCACAACACGGGCGCGCTGGATGTGCCCCTGTGGAGTGGCTTGCACCTGCAGGCCTTGGCCATCCATAGCGTGGACGAAGCCATGACGGTTTCAAGCAGCCGCAGCAGCCTACGCGACGCCAGCCCCCTGCCGCTCAAAGAGATGGAGACCGCGCTGATCCGCAAGACGGTCGAACAAGCCCGCGGCAATGTGGCCGAAGCAGCCAGGACCCTGGGCATCAGCCGGGCTACGGTGTACCGCAAGCTGGGGCGGCCGGGTTAGCCTGGCTGGAACTCGGTGGCGAAAACGCCTTTGGCAAATCGACAGTTTGCCCGCTTGGAATATGCGCGATTAATGCGACAACTCTTCGCGAATGACGCGGCGCAGGTCGGCTTCCAGATGGCCGGTCTCAATCATGCGGCGAAGCGAGTCGTTGATAAGCGTCTGGTAGCCGCGGCTGCCCGCCAATGCCTTGAAGTGCTCGACGATGGGTGCGTCCAGCATGATGTTGATTCGCTGTTTGCCAACCCGTGCGCGCACAGCTACCTGCCACTCTGCCCGGTTGACATCGCGGCCCGCCACGCGCAGTTGGGCGCCGTCAAAATCTGCCTGCGTCAGCTTGGGCGCGTCATCGCCAGCTTCGTCAGAAGTAACCGGCGTTTTTGTAGAAGAGATCTGTTTCATCGCTGTCTGCCTTTCGCATGGAAATGATGCGGATGCTGTCGTCCGATTCAACATGAACGATCAGGACGACCAAGTAGTCGAGGAGCCCAATTCCAATCATGCGCTGCTCGCCATAGTTTTCGCGCTGGTCCTCAAACAACACCAACGGGCCGCTGAAAACTTTGGCGGCGTCGGCAAAGTCAAGGCCGTGCTTCTTCAGGTTCGATTGGCGCTTGGAATCGTCCCAGATGAAGTTCATTGATCAAATTATACACATACCAATGTGTATTTAGTGCACCTATTGATACGGCCCTGTGAAGTCTCAAGCCGCATAACGTACGCGCGGGCTCGCCTGCCAGAGCCCGTTGTGCGGGTTGGGAGTCGATTCAGATCTAAAAATACCCAATTTAGGGTTTTCAGGCACAGAACTGAAAATTCCATTGGCCAAATGTGCCGCTAGCCCTCGTGGAATATAGCGATACCGCTATTAAAATAGTAGTAACTAAAATCAGGTAGTGCCCCATACGCGGTCAATCGCGGCCTTGACCTTGGCTTCCATGCGGCGGATCAGTTCGCGGTTGGCGGCGACCAGGGCCTGCTCGGCTTCGATCTCGGCGACGATGATGCGCTGGGTTGCGAGGTCAGG
>NZ_JANXUQ010000176.1 GCF_025356155.1 Rhodoferax sp.
TGGGCGGTCCAGCAAATGCACAATGACAGCGTCAAGTTGCGCCGCTTCCGCCACGCAGCCTTGGAGCAATGCATCGAAGTGCACGGCGTCGGCCTTGCTGAATCCGGAGAGATCGCGGGTGAAGGTGTCGATGTCGTTGACAGCATTGCCACCGACCAGATGCTGGTACAGCCCTTGTAAGGCGAATTCGCGGGAGCGGCTACGGTCGGACTTGCTGCCGGCTTTGCGGGCACCAGTACTGGTCACGCCCGTGCGGGCCTGGCGGGGAGGGCGCTTGGCGGTAGTATTCATGTCACTCATTACAAATTCTCCAACAGGTTGGCCATTTCAACGGCAACACGTGCGGCATCTCGGCCTTTTTCGACTTGGCGAGCAATGGCTTGCGGCATATCTTCAGTCGTCAGAATCGCATTGGCAATGGGTAATTGGTAGTCGAGCGCAACGCGCGTCACGGCCGCACCGGATTCATTGGCCACAAGCTCAAAATGGTAGGTTTCACCACGGATAATGCAGCCAAGGGCGACCAGGGCGTCGTAACCAGCTTTCTCGGCCATGGCCTGCAGGGCCAGGGATACTTCCAAGGCCCCGGGCACGGTCACATGCGCAATGTCTTTTTCTGCGACGCCCAGCGCCACCAATTCGGCTTTGCAGGCCTGCGCCAGTGCATCTGTCACGCTGGCATTGAAGCGGGCTTGCACGATGCCGATCTTGAGGCCTTTGCCGTTCAAGCTGTCATCGGTGGAGGCAACGCTGCCCTTGTCTGCGCCAAACATATTCTTCCTTTAAATATAGAACAGCGCTGGGGTCCTATCCCCAGGCATATTCGACTTGATATAGCCGGTAATTTCGAGGCCATAACCGGTCATGCTTGGCATGCGACGGGGGCTGCCCATCAGAGCCATTTTGTGAACGCCACACTGGCGCAATATTTGCGCACCTATGCCGTAGGTACGCAGGTCCATGCGGCCACGCTCCGGAGCTTGCGCCGGGCGTGCGGTGCCTTCAAACTGCGCCAGCAATTGCTCACCGCTTTCGCCACAATTGAGCAGCACAACGACGCCTTTGCCTTCTTTTGCAATATGCGAAAGCGTGGCGTCCAGGCTCCAGGTGTGCATGGTGCGACCCACTTGCAAGGCGTCAAGTATCGACAGCGGTTCGTGCACACGCACGGAAATGGTGTCTGATGTATCCCACTCACCGCGCACCAAAGCCAGGTGCACGCCGTGGCCGGTGGTATCACGAAAGGCGTGGGCAGTGAATTCGCCGAACGCCGTGTTGATGGTGTGGGTGCCCATGTTTTCGATCAGCGATTCAACCCGGCTACGGTATGCAATCAAATCGGCAATTGTGCCGATTTTCAGGCCATGCTCGCCGGCGAACAACTGCAGGTCCGGCAGGCGTGCCATGGTGCCGTCGTCGTTCATGATTTCGCAGATAACCGACGCGGGAGAGCAGCCCGCCATGGTAGCCAGGTCGCAACCTGCTTCGGTGTGGCCTGCGCGCATCAGCACGCCACCATCCACCGCTTGCAGAGGAAAGATGTGGCCGGGTTGCACCAGGTCGTCTGGCACAGCGCCTTTGGCCACTGCGGCCTGGACGGTACGGGCGCGGTCTGCGGCCGAAATGCCGGTGGTGAC
This sequence comes from Rhodoferax sp., assembly GCF_025356155.1. Taxonomy (GTDB): domain Bacteria; phylum Pseudomonadota; class Gammaproteobacteria; order Burkholderiales; family Burkholderiaceae_C; genus Allorhodoferax. Next base: position 1,638 of record NZ_JANXUQ010000176.1, read on the forward strand.
GCCCTCGGCGGCCTCTATCGATACGGTGAAGGCCGTGCCTTTCTTGTCGCCATTGCGCACCGCCATAGGCGGCAATTTCAGCGCTTCGCAGCGCTCACGGGACAACGTCAGGCAAATCAGGCCTCTGCCAAAGCGGGCCATGAAATTGATGGCATCCGCCGTGACGTGGTCGGCGGCTAACACCAAGTCACCCTCGTTCTCGCGGTCTTCTTCGTCCACCAAAATGACCATGCGCCCAGCGCGCATGTCGGCGACGATGTCTTCTACGGGGGAAATGGGCACGGTATTCTGGGGCTTCATGGTGTCAATGGTGTGGCAACGGATACCCGCTATTGTCCCAGATGGGAGATCGCCCCGAAGGGCATCCCATTTTCAGGCCGCGGCTGGCGGCGTCAGTGCAGCCCGTTCTACTCAATCCGGCAACGCGATCTGGTGGTCGACGCTGAACTGGTAGTCCTTGAAGATGTGCTCTGCGCTCAAGGTCCGGTAGCTTCCGTCCGCCAGTTGTCGCGTGGTGTCTTTCAGGCGGTTGGTCGTGCTTCCGCAGGTCCAGCAGTTGAAATTGCGCATATGGGTGCACAAACATGTCTTGTCCATTACCGATATGTTTTTCCCGTCCGGGTGGATGACAATTTGCTCGTTGTAAGCATTGATATAGGCGCAGCTGCCATTGCCGTCCAGCAGGTAACCATAGGCTTCGCAGTTCGGACGGATGCCCGCACCGATGGCCGGTGTGCTGCGTAGCATGCGCATCGGGTAGCCGGTGGGGGAGATCGTGTTGACGATAATGTCTTCTTCGCTCGCCTTGAAATACTCTTGCTTGATCTTGGCAGGCAAGCCGCATTCGTTAGACACGGTGAAGCGGGTGGCAACTTGCAAACCGGCTGCGCCGTTTTCAAGAAAAGACACGGCATCGCTACCGGTGAAGATGCCTCCGGCGGCAATCAATGGGATATCGAGCTGTTCGGTTTTCATGAACTGCGCGATTTCAGCCACGATGGTGGCCAAATCGTACTGGGCCCAATCCATACCAAAACCCAAGTGACCACCTGCCAGCGGGCCTTCGATGATGATGTAGTCGGGCAGGCGGCCAAGACGTGATGTTTTTCGCAAGAAGAGCTGCAGGGCCCGTACCGACGACACGATGATGCCCAGCTTGGCGTCCCGAAAGCGCGGGTTGTCCGCCATCAGCGCAAACGAACCAAGATGCAGACCCGCGCTCAGGGTTATGCCGTCAATGCCTGCGTCCAGCGCAGAGTTCAGACGCACCTGCAGGGTCTCTCGTGGCGCATTCATGGTGAGTTTTTCCATGCAATTGATGAAGACCATGCCTTCGCCTTGCTTGGCCTCCATGGTCCGACCCACATGCAACTTGGTGGCCTCCGCCAGACGCCCAAGATCAAATTTGACGTCGCTCTTGTCCGAGTTAGAAATGTTGTACTTGTAGAACTTGGTCTTTTCTTTTACAAAGTCGGTGTCAAACCGCCGATCAGACACATCGGGCACCATTGCGTCCGAAATGTGGCCAATTCCGCCCAAACGAACCGCTTCTAGCGCCAATTCAGCTGTGGAAATATCAACGCCCATGCCGCCTATTATTAGGGGCACATACTCCTTTTTGCCAAACTTCAAACGGAAATCATCGACTCGTTTCATTGTCTTCCTTGTGGGCTTGATGTGTCGGTATAGCGTACGAATGTGTCAGATTGACGCGGTGGGGCTGGCGCTCAGCATGCGCTCCACGTAACGTGCGATCAAATCTATTTCCAGATTTACCTGAGAGCCTTGTCGCAGGTTACCTAGGGCCGTGTTCTCTACGGTGTGGGGAATCAGGTTAATACTTGCTTCGCAACCTTCGACCAAATCCGCAACGCGGTTGACGGTAAGGCTAACGCCGTTGATGGTGATGGAGCCTTTGTATGCCAAGTATTTGGCCAAGGCCTTGGGTGCCAGTACCCGCAGCTCCCAACTTTCGCCCACTTGGGCAAAGTGCGTGATGGTGCCAATGCCATCAACGTGCCCGGATACAAGGTGGCCCCCAAGGCGATCGTTGGCTCGCAAAGCTTTTTCCAGGTTGATGGTACCAATGGCATCCAACCCGGCAGTCTTGTCCAGTGATTCGGCAGATATGTCGATGGTGAATTGCGCTTTCGCCGCGTCCCATGTTGTGACGGTCATGCAGGCTCCGTTGAGCGCAATGCTGTCCCCGAGACTTACGTCATCCAAGTAATGGTCGGGGCAGCGAATGGTCAGGCGCTTGCCGTGTGTGGGTGAAGCGCCCAGGGCTTGAACTGCAGCAATGCTGCCAACTCCGGTGATGATTCCTGTAAACATGCGGAGATTTTCGCAGGGATTGGCCCCGTACCTGGAAATGGGGCTAAAAAAGGTCGCGGCCCCGCACGCGGGCCAATAGCCGCATGTCTGGGCCGATCAGCGTGCTGGATACGAAATCTAACTGCTGCGCCTGACCCAAATCGCCTAGGGGGCCGAAGCTGGCCATGTCACGACCTTGCCCCAAGAGCTTGGGTGCCAAGTAGACCAATAACTCATCCACCAAGCCTTCACGAATGAGTGAGCCGTTGAGCCGGTGTCCTGCCTCCACATGCAACTCATTGACCTCACGGTGGCCCAGATCCAGCAGCATGGCAGCCAGGTCTACTTTGCCCGTAAGGGTACCGTTGGCATGTGCACCGGGCAGGTAGATGACCGTGGCGCCGCGTGCTTCCAGGGCCTGCTTTTTTGACTCATCCCGAATTGCTGCATAAATAAGTACTGCGCGCCCCTCCAAAAAGATGGAGGCGTCAACTGGCGTTTGAAGCGCACTATCGACTATGACCACTGGGGGTTGACGAGTTGTTGCCACCAGGCGCACGTCCAGGCGCGGGCTATCCTGCAATACGGTGCCAATGCCAGTGAGGATGGCGCCTGCCTTGGCTCGCCAGGCATGTCCATCGGCGCGCGCTTCTGGTGAGGTAATCCATTGGCTGGTGCCATTTTCCAACGCGGTCTTGCCGTCTAAAGAAGCGGCGATCTTCATGCGGACCCACGGGGTTTTGCGGATCATGCGGCTGAAAAAGCCGATGTTGAGTTCGCGGGACTGGATGGCCTGAGGGTCGGTTCTGTCCAGAACTATCACTTCTACACCTGCTGCTTGTAGCCGGGCAAAACCCTGGCCGGCTACTAGCGGATTGGGGTCGGCTATGGTTGCGACTACCTTTTTGATGCCAGCTGCAATTAGTGCATCGCAACAGGGGCCGGTGCGGCCGTGGTGGGAGCAGGGCTCCAGGGTTACATAGGCCGTGGCGCCGATGACGGAGCGGCCCTGTGCCCGGGCGCCGTGCAGCGCCACGATTTCGGCGTGGGGGCCGCCAATGGGTTGGGTGCAGCCTTCTCCGAGCAACAGTCCGTCAAGACCGAGGATGGCGCAGCCTACCGCTGGATTGGGTTGGCAATGTATGTGCGCGCTTTCCGCGAGTCGCAGCGTTTTTTCGATCAAGGAATGGTGCACTGAGTTTTCACTGGGTAATTGTTCAGTTTACCGTTTGGCGGTGTATTCCTGCCGAACGTCCGGCTGACCTTGCGGCATCGCAGTGTTTCGGTTTAACCTCAACACCATGAAAAATCGCCTATCTGGCTTTACGCTCATCGAATTGCTTGTCGTTCTAGCAATCGTTGGTATTTTGACTGCGTTAGCCATACCAAGTTTCAACACGATGCTGATGAAGCGAACGGTGCGAAGCGCCGCGCTGGCTTTGATAAACGATATGCGTTATGCACGGTCTGAGGCGTTACGCCGTTCCGTAACGGTTTCTATCTGCAGTCTTGCAGCGGGCAGCACGAATACGTGCTCTGGTAGCCCTGCTGTGTGGACGAATGGTTGGATCGTGTTTTCGGACATCCCTAGATCGGGCGTAGTCAATACGGCAGCTGGTGATGAGATTGTTCGGGTGCAGCAGCCGCTTGCCAATATTGCTTCAATTGCAAGCGTTAACCCTATTAGTGATAGAAACGTAATTTCGTTTGAAGCCAATGGCAGGGGTCGAATGGGGATGGTCAATCAAACCTTTATTTTTACGCCCACAGGCAATGTTCCGGCTGACACCGTTCGGATTGTGTGTGTTTCTAACCAGGGACGCTTGAGGTTGCTGGATGAAGGGGTTGCACCAGGAGCTGCGGTATGTCCATAAAAAAAATACGTTGTATGGCGAGTCGGTCCCGCGCCCGCACCATTCGGGGGGCTTCCTTGCTTGAAGTGCTCGTCTCCGTATTGTTGTCGGCGATTGGTTTATTGGCACTGGCCGGGGCAAACGTGGCATCCATTCGCTACTCGAAGATGTCACAGTACAAAGGTACGGCCACCATGTTGGCTGCTGATTTGGCCGAGCGCATGCGGGCCAATGCAAACGGTCTAGTCGGTTACGCCGTTGCTGCCGATTTTGCAGCCCAGGCGTCACCGCTTACTCCCAGTTCTGCGTGCGTTACCTACGCCAGTACATGCAGCAATCCCGTTACTGCTATGGCCGCTTCCGATTTGGTGAATTGGCGGATAGTCGTCAGAAACCAATTGCCGGAAGGGTCGGTATCTGTGGCTCCATCCGCTGGTGTATGGCCTGCAATGCCTGCAGCAGATGTATGGATCGCCTGGCGCGACCCAGCCGTTGCGAACCCCAATGAGAACTCAACCGACGCGCGTAATTTCGCCAAAGAGTGTCCTCCAAACTTTAGTGCAGACCAGGCTGTTCGGTGTATTTATTTCAGGATCAACTTATGAAAACCGCACTCTCGCTGCGCAGAGTTCGCGGTGTTAGCTTGATCGAATTGTTGGTGTCTATTGCCATTGGCTTGGTCGTTGTGGCGGCGGTGTTGGTAAGCTTCGTCGATTCCGGCAAGGCGGGGCGCTACCAGGCAGCGCTTGGCCAAATGAATCAGGATGCGCAAGTCGCCCTCAACATGCTGTCACGCGAGATTCAACTTGCAGGCTATGTATCCCCTAATAATAGTCTCGGCGTCAACGTCTACCCCTTGTTTGGATGTGACGCCACAAGTAGCACCACTCCTGGGGTAATTCCGTTTGTAAATGCTGCCGTTGCAGGCCAGCCCGCTTGTTCCGCCACAGTAGCGGCGCCCACCATTTCCGCTTTGGAAGTGGTCTACGAAGTGGATGCTTACAACACCATACCGTCTGGTGGCAATGGCACGGATTGCGCAGGCACCGCTGCTCTGGCTGTCCCCCCGATCAGAATTACTAGAAACCGATACTTTGTCGACCGGGTTGCGGGCGGGCGTCCTGAGCTCTATTGCGCCAGCGATGCGCCTACTAGTCCGGGTAAGGCTCCAATCATGGAAAACGTGGAAGACATGCAGCTGTGGTACGGCGTCTTTTCTGCTACGGTTTCTCCGAACCAGATTATTCGCTATGCGCAGGCTGGCGAAGTGAATGCGCAACCAGCAGGTGAATGGGGCAACATCATGGCTGTCCGGGTTTGCCTGTTGATGCGCAGCGCCGAGCCCGTTTTGACTAACGAGGACACGCCGTCCTACGTGGATTGTCGCTCTGTCACAGTACCGTATACCGACCGTTTCCTGCGCCGTGCTTACTACACCACCGCCACAGTGCGGTCCAAAATGCCTGCTTGATGGATGTTGTATGCACATGATTGCCCTCAAAATAATTAGCCCGAGAGAGCGCGCCAGCCGCGGTATCTCTCTGATCATCGTGCTTATTTTGATGATCATCATTGGCATCACCGCGAGCACGGCAATGCGCAATGCAACGTCTGAGCAGCGTGCCACCAACAACCAGCGCATGGAAGCCAGCGCCCAGCAATATGCAGAAGCCGCGCTACGGTATTGTGAAAGCGAAATGCAAATACTGCCTCCTGTCAACCGCCACGAAGCAAGTTTGCAAGGGATTATCCCGGCCACTACAGGCCCAGGGCCAACTGCCTCGGGTTGGGAAGATCCACTAAGCTGGCCCCCCAATCCATCATCGCCCCCCACTGGGGGCCGGGCGTCTGCCTCATGGCTTAGAGTGCCGAATAACGTGATACAGGACACCACCAATACAGTGCTACCAACTTTCAGACCGGAGTGCGTTGTTGAAAGTATGACCGGGTTTGGTATCGTGATTACCGCCCGCGGTTTTAGCCCAGATTACAGTCGCGACTTATCCAGTGGAATCACCACGAGCGGTGCCGTTGTGTGGTTGCAGTCCGTCACCAATTAAGAATACACCGTGAACCTACCAGGAGCGTTTGCCATGACAGCTACCAAATCCACAATCCGGTTGCAGGCGCTGGCCTGCGTCTTGCTGCCACTGCTTGTAGTCAGCGCGGCAGTTGTGCATGCGCAAACCCCAGCGCAACTGCCCTTGCTGACCAAGGCGGGCGCCGCCGTGGCACCGAACGTGATGCTGACGCTGGACGATTCGGGTTCTATGCAGTGGCGGCATATGCCGGAGACTGTTTTTGCGGGCGGTACCTTTCTGACTCCCAATCCGGTTAGTAGCCGAGGGGTGTTTTGGGATAAAAACGACAATTACATGAACACCCAAAGCCCTTTTGGCACGGTGCCTGGCAACATTGCGTCGGCTAACTTCAATTTACGGGCGCTGCGCTCAGCTGACACGAATACCATTTACTACAACCCTGAAATTTGGTACAAGCCGTGGTTGACGTCAAACGGAGTGACGCGTCTGCCCGATTCACCTATCAATGTGGCCGGACAAAAGGTGTACAAGGATCCGCTGGTTCTTACGGGGGCGGCTGGCACCTATATCGATTTGACCGCCGTGAGCCCGATGGGCTCGTATTTGGCAGGCTCATTTGTTGTTGGCTACACCTACACCATCCTGACATCGGGCACTACAAACTTCACGCTGATTGGGGCGGCCAACAATAACGTAGGCACCACATTTGTTGCCACGGGTGTTGGGTCTGGAACTGGGACCGCTGGCGGCGCCTTGACTGGGTGGTGTTTTGCTAATATTGCCAATCCAGATTGCGCTTCAACTACACCTACCTTTTTACACGATCCCGGCGTCTATTTCAGGCTGAAACTTAACGTTGCCGCGGGCGCCTTTGTAGTTGGTAAGAGTTATACCATCGCGAAATTGGGAAGTACTAATTTCGTTGCGCTGGGTGCTACAGCGAATACGGTAGGTTTGACATTTACGACCACCGGCGTGGGTACCGGTACTGGTGTAGCCCATGAAGCGGTCAATACCGCCGGCAATTACATCGGATATTCCATCAATAGCGCTCCAGCGGGATCCTTCGTGGTCGGAGCCCAATACCAGATCACGTCAACCGGCACTACATCATTTACCAGCATTGGTTCAGGCAGCAATGCCGTGGGCACGGTTTTCACTGCAACGGGGGTTGGCTCGGGCACTGGAGTGGCCAAGCAAATCGCCTTCACGAAGTATCCAGACCGTCTAGACTGCGCGGGGGCAACCTGTACACAAACCGAAGAGCGGCAAAATTTCGCCAACTGGTTTTCGTATTACCGCAACCGCAACCTGCTAGCCCGCGGCGGCCTGATGGAATCGTTTGGTGTTGAGGCTGCGCCCGTCAACGCTGGCAATTTTGTAATTGGTTCAAGCTACGCCATTACGAGTGTGGGCACTACGTCGTTCACGGCCATAGGCGCTTCGGCCAACACGGTCGACACCGTTTTCACCGCGTCCGGCGTCGGCACTGGTACGGGTACTGCGCGCGCCATCGCCATGCGTTTGGGCTTTGGGCGCATTAACAATGGGTTCACCGCTGTCGACGGTGTTGGCACCAATGTCATTGAGGGTAATGCCATCTATGGCGGCGGCGGCGTGCGCGACTTTAACTTTGCCCGTAAGGCAAACTTATTCAAGTGGCTGGAGAACCTGCCCGCTAACGGTGGCACGCCGCTGGTAGGAGCATTGGAAGCCAATGGAGTGTATTACTCACGCCAAGACACCCAGGGCCCATGGACAGATAACCCCGCTGTTTCCACGAATATTGTGGCCAACAACAAGACCTGCCGCCGCTCCTACACCTTCATAACTACGGACGGTTACTGGACCACGGCGGGTACTGCGGGTAATGCAGACAACACGGTGGCGACCACTATTAACAGTTCAATAGTACCGCCAGCACTGTTGCCCGCCTATCCGCCGTATACCTACACGCCAGTAGCGCCGTACAATGATAGCTGGTCCAATACTCTGGCTGATACGGCCATGAAATACTGGGTGACTGACTTGCAGCCAGCCACGAAGAACCTTGTTCCCCCCGTTGGCAACAACGTCTCGTTCTGGCAAAACATGACGACATTTACCATCGGCCTAGGTGTCAGGGGCACGCTGGACCCAGCTACGGATTTGCCAGCGTTAACCGCTGGTACCAAGGTTTGGCCGCAGGCAACGCCGGGTGGCACAGCGGCCAACATAGACGATTTGTGGCACGCGGCTGTTAACAGTCGTGGTCAGTTCTTCAGCGTGAAAGACCCACAAGAATTGGCATTGGCCATTCGCACAGCCCTGGCCCGTGCCACGGGGGGCACGGGCTCTACCGCAGGTGTGGCAGCCGCTTCAAGCACGTTGACGGGCAATAACCGCAAATACAAGCTGGAGTTTGACCCGGGCAGTTGGAATGGCGAGATCACCTCCTTAGGCCCGAATCCGGCCCCCCCTAATCTGCTGAATGTTCCGATGTGGACGGCGAGTACCCAAATGACTGCGCTTACCCCATGGAACACACGGAACATTGTGACCTTTGATTCGACACCGGGCACTTGGGCTGGCACCGCGTTTAACTTGGCGTCCATTCCCGCCACCGGACTGGCCGCAATGGGCCCTGTGGCGGCATTGAACCCCCTTGAGTTTATCAATTTTCTCAAAGGGGATCACACCAATGAAGGAACAAGTGGCCTTGGCATATACCGTCAGCGTATAAGTGCTGCAGGTCAGCCCTTCATTTTGGGGGACTTTGTCAACTCCAATCCATCGTTGATTTGGAGTAATTTTGACGGTGTCTACACCGATACGGCTTGGGGCGGATCCGCTGCCTATAGCGCATTCAAGGTGACCAAGGCGGCCCGCACGCCGGTGCTGTTTGCCGGTAGCAACGATGGTATGTTACATGCCTTTAAAGACAGCCTGGGCGTTACCCCGGCAACCGATGGCCAAGAGGTTTTCGCTTACGTGCCCCGTGCTGTGTATGGCAATTTGGACAAACTTGCTAGCAAAAATTATGGTACGACAGCCGCGTTGCCGCACCAATATTTTGTGGATGGCCCGCTGGCCGAGGCGGATGCGTATGTTAGAGCACCTAGTGCCTCCACGGCGACGTGGCGCAACTATTTGATGGGCACTTTGGGGTCCGGCGGCCGTGCGGTGTTTGCATTGGATGTCACCGATACCGCCAATTTGAACGCGAGTTCGGTGCGCTGGGAATTGTCCAGTGCAGATGACCCCGACATTGGTTACGTCTTGTCCAACGTTCGTATTGGGGTGTTGCCCAATGGTCGCTGGGTAGCCGTGTTTGGCAATGGTTACGGCAGTACCAGTGGTAATGCGGTGCTGTTTGTGGTGGATCTTGAAGATGCCGCCAGCAGCAGCGCGTCTGTCCGCGCATCGGCCATTCACAAGACGGTGTTGGACAGTACGGGTAGCAATGGGTTGGGTGGAGTGACATTGATTCACGATATTGCGACCGGGCGGACGAGCAATATTTATGTAGGTGACCTCAAAGGCAATCTCTGGAAGCTCGACTACACCCCCCCCACCGGCGTTCCGGTGCCAGGTAGCCCCTTATTTGCTGCGAACGGTGGCGCGGCGTTCTTCACTGCCACCGATAGCGTTGGCGTGGCACAGCCCATTACTTCAAGCCCAGCTGTCTTTAAAGGGCCAACAAGTCAAGGTTATAAAGGCTATATGGTTGTATTTGGTACCGGTAAATTGTTTAGCACGGCAGATGCAACTAGTACATCGCCGCAGTCTATGTACAGTGTGTGGGACAAGAAAGCCGGGCCCACACCACTCACCGAAACCGTCTCACGTCCGATGAGCCGGACCAATTTGGTAGCGAGGACCCTGAGCGCGTTTGGCGGTACGGGTCCTGCTGCAGGTACCGTTTTTTACTCAGTAACGGGTGCCGCCGTGGACTACAACTCTGCGCAACGGGGGTTTTATATTGATTTGAACCCGGTGATGACTGGTGGCCGAGTTGTATATCCTAGTCAAGTGTTGGGTTTCTCCACTGCGTTGGTCAGCGCGGTAGCACCCGTGCAGGGAACCCCACAGGCCTGCGACTCGAGTTTCGGTGTAGGCTTGAACCTTACATTGCCAGTCGATACCGGAACCGATACTACTGGCCCGTCCTTCGATACCAATGGCGATGGCGCTGTCAACGGAAGCGACTCTACGGCGAGCGGCTACGGGACTAAGGCGGACGGCGGCGACGTATCAGTGAGCAGCCAGGGAGTCAACGGAAATCCTCGCGCGGACACGGGCGGCGGTGGCCCAGTGGGCGATTGCACCGGTGATGCTTGCGCAAAGACCAAGTGCGTAAAAAGCAGCTACTGCGGCGCCAAGAGGTGCTTGGTTATCCTTGAAAACTCCACAGGCAGCCAAATGTCATGCCCTCTTGAGTTTCCGGATGGAACGCGTATTTGGCGTCGTATCATCAATAACGTGCCTATTCGTTAATTCCTTAAAGAAAGTCATTCATCATGAATTACACCTGTTCGGTCCGAAGTAGTGCGAGCTCTACAAGGCAATCGGGCTTTACGTTGATTGAATTGATGATAGTCGTAGCGATTGTTGCTATTTTGGCTGCTATTGCATTGCCCAGTTATACAAGCTACATCCAGCGCGGAGAGCGCGCCACGGCGCGGGCTGCCCTGCTGGAGGCGCAGCAGTTCATGGAGCGGTATTACGCGACCAACAACACGTTTGTCGGCGCCGTTTTACCGGCCCGATTTTTGAGCATTCCTGCCGAATCGCCCAAATACAATCTTCGGGTTGTTGTTGTTCCAGGGCCTCCACAAACCTTTACCCTGTTCGGAGCACCGATCAACCCACCTATCAAGTGCGGCACTTTGACACTTGACAATACGGGCGTAAAGGGAGTCAGTGTGCCCGCAAGCCCCACTCCGGCTGACATAGCGGAATGCTGGCGCTGAACGGATGGGCCGCCTGGCCGGAAGGTGGGCCGCGTTACCGCCTCACCTCATCCACCAGCGTCTTAAAGTCATCAATATCCTCAAAACTGCGATAGACACTGGCAAAGCGCACATAGGCCACTTTGTCCAGCTTCTTCAATTCGCGCATAACCAGCTCGCCAATGCGGCCCGACTGAACCTCGCGCAGGCCCAGGTTCAGCAATTTTTCTTCAATACGCTCAATAGCGCTGTCAATCTGCTCGGTGCTGACCGGGCGTTTGCGCAGCGCCAAATTGAAGGACGCCAGCAGCTTGACCCGCTCGTATTCAATCCGCCGCCCATCTTTCTTGACGATGGATGGGTAATTGACATCCGGTCGCTCATAAGTGGTGAAGCGCTTCTCGCAGGATCCACATTGGCGCCTGCGGCGTATAAAATCTCCGTCCTCAGAAATCCGGGTTTCTACAACCTGGGTTTCTGAGTGGCTACAAAACGGGCATTTCATGGCAGTGGCCTTTGGACCAAAGTCTTTAAGGAAAATCGGCCGCTAGCCCTCGTCAAACAAGCGCAGTCCACTATCAAAAATATAGCAAATGCACTTGTCATGGTTTTAGCCGGTGGCCTTAACCGTAAACCGGGAAGCGCGCGGTCAGGGCATGTACCTTGACCCGCACGGCGTCGATGTTGGCTGCGTCGCGCGGGTTGTCCAGCACGTCGGCAATCAGGTGGGCTGTCGCGCGGGCCTCTTCGTCCTTGAAGCCACGGGTGGTCATGGCGGGGGTACCGATGCGTACCCCGCTGGTGACCATGGGCTTCTCTGGGTCGTTGGGGATGGCGTTTTTGTTGATGGTCATGTGGGCGTCGCCCAGCACGGCCTCGGCTTCTTTGCCGGTAATGCCATGCTTCCAAGTCGAGCTTTCGCGCAGGTCCACCAGCATGACGTGGCTTTCGGTGCGGCCGCTGACGATGCGCAGGCCTCGCTCGGTCAATGTTTCGGCCACGATGCGGGCGTTGGTCAGAACCTGTTGTTGGTAGACCTTGAAGCCAGGCTCCAGCGCTTCCTTGAACGCAACCGCCTTGGCTGCGATCACGTGCATCAGCGGGCCACCTTGCAGGCCGGGGAAGATGGCGCTGTTGATGGCCTTCTCGTGCTGGGCCTTCATCAAGATGATGCCGCCGCGGGGGCCGCGCAGGCTCTTGTGGGTGGTCGACGTCACCACGTCGGCGTGGGGCACGGGGTTAGGGTACAGACCTGCGGCGATCAGACCGGCATAGTGGGCCATGTCGACCATGAAGATGGCGCCCACGTCTTTGGCCACCTTGGCAAAGCGTTCAAAGTCGATGGCCAGTGAGTAGGCGCTGGCGCCGGCGATGATCAGCTTGGGCTTGGTTTCGTGGGCCTTGCGCTCCATGGCATCGTAGTCAATGGCTTCCTGGGCGTTCAGGCCGTAGGAGACGACGTTGAACCATTTGCCGCTGATGTTCAGGGGCATGCCGTGGGTCAAATGGCCGCCTTCGGCCAGGCTCATTCCCATGATGGTGTCGCCGGGCTTTAAAAAGGCCAGGAACACGGCCTCGTTGGCCGATGCGCCGCAATGGGGCTGCACGTTGGCCGCGTCGGCGCCAAATATGCGTTTGATGCGGTCTAGCGCCAACGTCTCGGCCACGTCCACATGCTCGCAACCGCCGTAGTAGCGCTTGCCGGGGTAGCCTTCGGCGTATTTGTTGGTCAGTTGGCTGCCTTGCGCGGCCATGACGGCGGGCGAGGCATAGTTTTCGCTGGCGATCAGCTCAATGTGGTGCTCTTGGCGGGCGTTCTCAGCCACGATGGCGGCCCAGATTTCGGGATCAGCTTGTTCGACGAGGATGTTGCGGTGGTACATGGCAGTCCTTTAAGACAATGAACCTTGGGTCAGACGCGTAGTGAAACGATATGAAACAAGGGCTGCCCAGGCGAACGGCTGAACGCAAGCACCTGTGCAGATGCTGCGGCACGCTCCCCAGTGGTAGTCCCACGTCAGCACCCCAAACCGCTTGGTCTGGGCGCCTATCGCCAGTCGCGTACGCTGTGCAGTTTACCCGAAGCGGGTCTGCGGCCAAAACCAGAGCCGCGCTTTATACGCCCTCGGATTTACGAGCTCAGATAACTGGCAACGACTTCAGTCGCTTCTGCTGGCACAGATGGACGCGTCACTGGCACGATCTGGGGCGGAGCGATCGGTGCGCTGCGGCCGCCGGCTACCTGTAGCAAACGGTTGTGTTCGGCGATGACCTTGGAGGCATAACCTCCGTCGTCTTCCAGATTGCCTGCGCCGACGTATAGCTTGAGGCCGCCTTCGACCGAGCCAGCCCTGCCCACGCACTCTTGCAACACCTTTACGCCCACCCGCAAATTCGAGACCGGGTCAAAAGCGGCGAGTTTGCCACCAAAGCCCATGTACTTGTCGCTGTGGATCTTGGTCATGACTTGCATCAGGCCCTGCGCCCCAACCGAGCTTTGGGCAAAGGGGTTGAAGCCTGACTCAATAGCCATGACGGCCAGGATCAGTGTCGGGTCAATCTTGGCACGGTTACCGACCTCGAATGCTTCAGCCACCAATGCGCTCAGGGGTTCGGGCGCAATGTTGTATTTCTTGCTGAGCCAATAGGCCACGGCGGCTTGCTGTTTGGGCAGGCTTTGTGGGTTGGTGACAGCTGTATGTTCAACAACGGTTGCTGCGACACTGGCAATACCGGTGACACTGGCCTGGCGGGATTGGAGCCAGCTCATCAACTGGACTTCGCCTGCCTGGCGGATTTCTGGCCTTGCGGTCAGGGTGATCACGGCAAACATTACGGCCAAGCCCAGCAGGGCAAATCCGTTGTGCGTGATTTCAAAGAAACCTTGGGCGATATCGCTGGCAAATGTTGCCACACCTTTGGTGAATTTTTCGGTCGCTGTCATAGCTCTTCCTTCTTAGGCGGGTGCCCTGCGTTGCACGCGCTGTTAACAGCGCAATGACGTCAGGCACCACGTTTGGGTTGGTACGCTATCAATATCCTGCGGCGTCGTTTCGACATGTGCAGCGATTTGAATATGCCGGGTTCGGCAGCGGTTGCGGGTTTATCCCTAGGCAAAACTAGGAATGGGCGGATTCTAGGGGCCTGAATATACCGAGTCAACAATATTAAATAGGTTTGTTATTCTATTTTTGATCGTTTGTAGCGCCATGTCTAGGCCTGGTGCGGCCTTTCGGGGGATTGGGGTAACGCCAAAAATCTCGCAATCGCGGGTCCAAAACCCATTGAAAATGCGATTTGTATTCGTTTCAAGCGGCTACTAGACTCGCATTGCCTGTTGATTCAGGTTATGTTCCGGCAGTAGCCAGTCCGTACCGAAAGGGTACCTGTGATGAAGCGGCCCCGGTAACTTAAGGAGGCAATCTATTGCTTCTAGTGCAGTGCAGGACTTCAATCTCCAGCACTGCCAGCACTGACGGCATGGACCTCCGGTCAGCCGTCGAGCCCGGCAGATTAACCGCATGGTTGGGCTGCCGGGCTTTCTCGTTTGTTTCCCCACAACATGCCTTGCGCAGGATGGTGTGCTCTATATATAGAGTGTTGGTCTGTGGGACTACGCACGCATGCGCACCAGAGCCCGGCTGCGCGTAACAAGATTTTTAAAATTAGTTGCTACGGTTTTAATAGCGTTAAGCTCATGTTTAATGAGGGCTAGCGGCTGATAGTGCTATTTACGCATCGCGAATTTAAACGCCCAGAATTGGTCTTTAGCTGCGCGTGGACAAAAACCACCAGTCGCAATCCAATTCGCGGCGAAAATACACGGTTGCAGATTTCTATTCAACCTATTCCCGAGCCTACCGTGACGTCGACTTCTACCGCCAAAAACAACGATATAGCCCATCTAGACAGTCTGACCGGTGGCGCTTTCACAGCCCCCACTTCCGGCGAGCGGGCAGCCCGCGTGCGGGACTGGTTGCTGACCAGCCCTGGCGCCGAACAACTGGCGGATGTGTTCAAAGAGCTGAGCATCAAGGACAAGGGCGCTGCCAAGCTGGTTCGCGAAAAAATCGACGAAGCCAAGCGCGCCAAGGGCCAGGAAGCGCTCGCCGCCGACTGGGCCAGCAAGGCCCAAGCCCTGCTGGACATGGTTAAACTCAATATCGCAGACGCGCTTGCCTGGCAGCGCGACGCCGCCAAGGCTGGCGCCCCGCTGAGCCGTGAGCCGCTGGCCGCACTCAAGACCCAATTGGCAGACCGCGTTCGCGTCATCGAAGACCTGCAGCGCCGCGTGCAGGTGCAGCGCGAAGCCGCTGTGCTGTTGGCCCAACGTATTGAAGTGCTGTCCACCAAGTCTTGGCAAGACGCACAAGCGGCCCTGGAAGCCCTGCGCGTCGATGTGGAACAGTGGCAGTCCCAGGCTACACAGTTGGTTGCCGACCCAAGCTGGGCCAGTGTGGACGCCAAATTCCCACCCCTGCTGGATGCATCACGCGGCCAGCTCCTCGTCGTATGGGACGCATTCCAAGGCGCCTTGGCCTTGGCTGTGGCCGCAGCGCAAGATGCCGCCGCACCGTTGCCACCCGTGCCCATGTGGGCCAACGAGCTGCGCACCGCACGTGGTGTGCCCGTGGAGGCACCCGCCAAACAAGCCAAACCCAAGATCGACCCCGTAGTGCGCGCCAAGGCTACTGCCAGCGTGCGCGAAGTCTTGACCACGCTGGAGTCCGAAATTGCCGAAGGCCATGGCAAAGCCAGCGCCGGTGCGGCCAATGCCTTGCGCCATGCCCTCAAGGAATTTGGCCGTCTGATTGATGACAAGCTCGAAAACCAGGCCCACGCCGCACTGGCTGCCGCGGGCGAGATGGAAGGCTGGCAGCGCTGGCGTGCCGACCAACTGCGTGAAGCACTGGTCGCCCAGGCCGAAGGTTTGTTGAAGCGCCCCGAAGGCCAAGCCATCGGTGGCCGCAAGATGCAAGAGACACTGCGCTCGCTGCGCGAGCAGTGGAAGCAAACCGACCAGGGCGGTGCGCCCAACCACGCCATGTGGAAGCGTTTTGACGAAGCCTGCAACGAGGCCCACAAGGTTGTGGAGGCCTGGCTGGACAAGGTCCGCGCAGAATCCGCAGAGCACAAGGCCCAACGCTTGGCATTGATTGAAGAAGTGAATGCTTGGGCTATCGCCAACCGCACGGCTTTGGATGACGACTGGAAGGGATTCAACCGCATCCTGTACCAGTTTGGCGACCGCTGGCGCGAGGCTGGCCACTTGGGCGAGAAGGCTTTTGCCGAAATGCAACCTTTGTGGAAGGCTGCCATTTCCAATGCCGCCGCACCGCTGGAAGCGTTGCAGGCCGAGAGCCTGGCCCTGCGCCACGCCATGATCGAAGAAGCCAAAATCTTGGGCGCAGCACCCGAGCTGCGCATCGATGCAGTCAAGGCCTTGCAACAGCGGTGGCAAGCCCAGGCGCACCGCGTGCCCATGGACCGCCGCCAGGAGCAAAAACTGTGGGATGCGTTCCGCAAACCCATCGATGACGCCTTTAACCGCAAGACCGCGGACCGCGAAAAAGCCGAAGCTTCGCTGGGCGCGCGCGACCGCATGGTGCTGCAAGCCGCCAAGGCGCTCGACGCCGCCAATGCATCGGGTGACGCACAGGCGATTCGGGCTGCCATGGCTGGACTGGAGGCTGCCTTGCAAGGCCAAGCGCTGGCTCAGGCCGAGGTGAAGACCGCTGGCGCGCAAGAGAATGACGCCAAGGCGGCCGTGCAGACCAGTGACGCTGAAGAGAATACGCCGCCAGCCCTCGTGGAATCTGCGCAAGCTGCTACAGAAATTGTAGCGACCACGGAGGAATCTGCAGACACACCTGTTGCAGAAGCGGCGCCAGCACCTGCACCTAAGCCAGCACCGAAGCCAGTGGTTGCTATGCGCGGTGACGATCGACCCGGTATGAAGAAAGAAGCGCCTGCCCCTGCTGGTGGGCGCGGTGCGGGCAAGTTTGGCGACCGCAAGGACAACAACAGCCGTGGCGGCCCACGCGACGCCAAGTCCGGCCCGCGTTCAGACGACCGCACAAGCGCACCGCGCGGCGATAGCCGTTCCGGTGGCTATGACGCACGGCCCGAAGCTCCGCGTCTGGGTGATGCAGCTTTCAGGGCCCAACGCGACGCGTTGGAGCAAGCCCAACACGCGTTGAAGAAATTGGCCATGCAAGCCCACGCG
>NZ_JANXUQ010000190.1 GCF_025356155.1 Rhodoferax sp.
CCGTATAACAACCTGGCCGTGCTCTACGCCGGACAAAGCCAGTTTGACAAGGCCCGCACGGCTCTGGAAATGGCCATTCGCACCAACCCCAGCTACGCCACCGCGCATGAGAACCTGGGCGATGTCTATGCCAAGTTGGCCAGCCAGGCCTACAACAAGGCCTTGCAGTTAGACGCTTCCAATGCCGGTGTGCCCCCCAAGCTGGCCCTGATCCGTGAACTGTTCAGTCCAACCGGTGCCAAGAACCAGCGCCCTGGCCCTGCGCCCGTCGCTGCACCTGCTGTGCCGACACCCACACCTGTTGCAACCAGCAAACCTGCGCCCAGCTTGCCAGGCCCTGCTCCTGCAACAAAAGTGCCGGCCGCAGTGACAGCCGCAGCGTCTTCTGTGGTGCAGCCTCCTGCACCTTCGACAGCCACCATCAATCCGACACCTGCTGTAGCCGCATCTGCCACTGTCGCCGTTGCGACACCAACTATCACTGCGCCAACGACGACGGCATCGACCGGCAATAGTTCACGCGATGCTGAGAATGCCGTCATTGCCTGGGCCAAGGCATGGGCAGCACGCGACGTCAAGGCCTACCTGGCTTCCTACGGCAAAGATTTCACGCCGCCTGGCTCCCTGAGCCGTAGCGCCTGGGAAGAAGAACGCCGCCAACGCATCAGCAGCAAATCCAAAATCACCGTGAAGCTGGAAAATCTCACAGTGACGGCATCCGGCAACACGGCCGTTGCCAAATTCCGCCAGGACTACAAAGCCAATGGCCTGTCGGTCTCCAGTCGTAAAACGCTGGGTCTGGTCAAAAATGGTGACCGCTGGCAAATCGTCAAAGAATCTACCGGTACATGATGCCGCGATGCTTGCTCGTTGGCATGGATAGATCGGCTCTCAACACAGTATTGTTAACAGTGGCGCTTGCCTGTACCAACATGCCCGCCTATGCGGTGCATGCCAAGAAACACGCGGTCAAACCCAAGCCTGCCCGCCAGGAAACACCGGTGGTGAAAGACCAGGATGGCGTCGCCGAGGCGCGTCTGATCGAGGTGTACAAACTCATCGGCCATGCGCAAAATCGCGAGGCACTTGCCAAGGCAGACCAGTTGGTTGCAGAGTTTCCGCATTTCCAATTGGCGCAGTTGGTGCATGGCGATCTGCTGGCGGCACAGACCCGACCAATCAAAACCTTTGGTGACGTGCCGGAGTCACTTGCTACAGGCTTTAGCGGCGCACTAGCCGAATTGCGTGAAGAGTCGCAGCGGCGCGTCAGGGCACTGCGCGAGCGCCCCGCCGCCGGCACGGTGCCATCGCAATTTTTGGCACTATCGCAGAAGACCAAGCATGCCATTGCAGTAGACGCTTCCCGGTCGCGTTTGTATTTGTTTGAGAACACAGCCACCGGCTTGAACCTCGTGGCGGACTACTACATTTCGGTCGGCAAGGCCGGCACCGCCAAGACCGCCGAGGGTGACCAGCGCACGCCACTGGGCGTGTATTACATCACCAGCAACCTGGACCCGAAGTCGTTGAAGGATTTTTATGGCTCGGGCGCCCTGCCCATCAGTTACCCGAATATGCTTGACAGCAAGCGCGGTAAAACCGGCGGTGGAATCTGGTTGCACGGCACGCCGCCCAACCAGTTTTCGCGAGCGCCCCAGGCCACCGATGGCTGCGTGGTGCTGGCCAACCCGGACCTGCAACACATCATCCGCACGGTCGAAGTGCGCACCACGCCGGTGGTGATTGCGACGCAATTGAAATGGGTGGCGCCCCTAAGCGTGCGCGCAGACAGCAAGCCGTTTGAAGACGCATTGCTGGGATGGCGCAATGCCAAAACATCGGGCAATTTGCAGCAGATATTGACCTACTACACACCAGACTTCAACAGCAACGGCAAGACACTGACACAGTGGACGCCGATTTTGAAAACCGAAATCGACCAGACGCAAGGGCGTACCATTCAACTCAAGGATGTGTCCTACCTGCGCTGGACCGATGCAGCTGACACCATGGTCGTGACCTTTGGCGAAGTGGCCGATGGTGCGCGGGTCGGCTGGACCAAGCGACAGTACTGGATTCGCCAGGAAAACCAATGGAAAATTTTTTTTGAGGGAGTGATTTGATATGACGATCCAATGGAACACTTTGAGCCGCCGCGCAGCGCTGGCCGGAATCGCACTGGCAGCACTGGCAAGCCCTGCGCTGGCAAATGACACAGCACCACAGGTCAAGTTCGAGACCACACTGGGTAATTTCGTGGTCGAGGTCTACCCCGACAAGGCGCCCAAGACGGTCGAGAATTTCTTGCTGTATGTCAAAAGCAAGCAATACGACGGCACCATTTTTCACCGCGTAATCCCCAACTTCATGGTTCAAGGCGGTGGCTACAACGCCAAGTACGAGGAAAAAATTGCCCGTCCGCCCATTCCACTGGAAGCGCAGAACGGATTGAAGCACGAGACCGGCACCATCGCCATGGCCCGCACCAACGAGCCCAACTCGGCCCGTGCCCAATTCTTCGTCAATGTCAAAGATAACCCATCCTTGAATGCCAAAGGCTCTGCCGACGGCTACACCGTTTTCGGCCGGGTCATATCGGGCATGGAAACCATCAACAAAATCAGGGATGTTCCCACCGGCTCTGGAGGCCCCTTTGCCACCGATGCGCCCAAGACCCCCGTTCTTATCAACTCCGCTACCTTGGTGAAATAAAAGTCATGAGCAATCCAAAAGTCGAAATACACGTCAAAGATTACGGCGTCATCACTCTGGAACTGGACCAAGAGAAGGCGCCGAAGTCGGTGGCCAACTTTTTGGCCTACGTCGACAAGGGCCACTACAACGGCACCATCTTCCACCGCGTCATTCCTGGTTTCATGGTTCAGGGTGGCGGCATGGAACCCGGAATGAAGCAAAAGCCCAGCGATGACCCCATCCAGAACGAAGCCGACAACGGCCTTAAGAATGCAAACTACACCGTAGCCATGGCGCGCACGGGTGACCCGCACTCTGCAACCGCCCAGTTCTTCATCAACGTGGCCGACAACGGCTTCCTGAATCACACCGCACCCAGCGCACAGGGCTGGGGCTACACCGTGTTTGGCAAGGTCGTGTCCGGCTCCGAAGTCGTGGACAAGATCAAGGCGGTCAAGACCGCGCGCAAGGGTTTCCATGACGACGTGCCAAAAGAAGACGTCGTCATTGAAAAAGCCGTCGCACTGTAAATCTGGTCTTTTGCGGGATGGAACTTATTGCCCCATCCCGCTGGGCCTGTGTTGATTTCATTTCGGACATACACCTGCAGTCGTCCGAAGCGCTGACCTTTCAAGCCTGGAGCGACTACCTGCTCCACACCGCGGCCGATGCGGTGTTCATACTGGGTGACCTGTTTGAAGTCTGGGTTGGCGACGATGTGCTGTCGCTAGAAGCCAGCTTCGAGCGGCAATGCGCCAACGTGCTGTGCGCAGCAGCTGCGCGTGTAGATGTCTACATCATGCACGGCAACCGCGACTTCCTGATGGGCAAAGCGCTGATGGCCGCCTGCGGATGCACGTTGCTGGAAGACCCCTGCGTGCTGGCCTTTGCCAACCAGCGCTGGCTCCTTGCACACGGCGATGCCCAATGCCTGGACGATACCGACTACATGCGCTTCAGAGCACTGGTGCGTGCACCAAAGTGGCAACAAGATTTTCTGGCCAAACCTCTGGCTGAACGCATAGCTTTCGCGCGTGACCTGCGTTCACAAAGCGAAGCGCGCAAGCGCAGCGAAACGGTTTATGCCGATGTGGACTTTCAAGCAGCCAACGATTTGTTGAGCACCCTGCAAGCCAAGCATATGGTGCATGGTCACACCCACCGTCCGGCCAAGCACGCTTTGGGCGCGGGCCGTGAACGGTTGGTGCTCAGTGATTGGGATCTGGCGGCGAAACCACCGCGTGCCGAGGTGCTGCGCCTGCGCCGCTCTACGGCCAAAGACGCAACAGAGAGTTTTACGATGGAACGCATACCGCCGTCCATGGCCGTGGTAGCAGGCTAGAAGCCTTGGCGGCAGAACGTTCTGCGCAGGTTAAGGAGGAGCCCGCGCAGCGGGCGGGGGACTCGGAGCAGAATGCTCTGCCGCCCAAGCTTCTAGGCCCAGGCGTGCACGTCCACTGCGTCGATCTGCCAAGGGTCCAGAAACTGCTGGGCATAACGCAGATACACGCCTTCGTTGAGAAAAATATCGAACAGGTCCGGGTCTATGTGCCCACCCAGCTTGAACTTGTGCATGATGCCCATGGCCTGGGACAGCTTCATGCCTTGCTTGTAAGGCCTGTCCTTCGCGGTCAGTGCTTCAAAAATATCGGCAATGCCCATGATGCGCGCCTGCACCGACATTTGATCCCGCGTCAAGCCCTTGGGGTAACCCTTGCCATCCATGCGTTCATGGTGGCCACCCGCGTATTCGGGAACATTTTTCAAATGCTTGGGCCATGGCAACTGCTCCAGCATCTTGATAGTGGCCACAATGTGGTGGTTGATGGTGTTGCGCTCTCCCACCGTCAGCGTGCCACCGCGTATGGTCAGGTTCTCGATCTCATCGGGTGTGAGCATCTCCGCCTCAAGACCATTGACATCGCGCCAGGTGTTCTTTTGGCCAATGTCGCGCACACGTTGCAGGTCGCCGTCTTTCATGGACTCGGCGCCCAGGTTGACGACCCGCAGGAACGCACGGTCCGCCTCTAGCACGGTGATGTTGTCGCGGCACTGCGTCCACAATTGGGCCTCACCAGCGGCGTCAGTTTGCTGGCGCAACTCCAGTTGCGCGCGCAATGCGGCGATCTCCTGGTCGCGCTTCAAGACTTCAAAGCGCGTATCCACCAGATCAATACGATCAAACAGTGTTTGTAATTTGGTGGCCTTGTCAACCACGTGCACCGGCGTGGTCACCTTACCGCAGTCGTGCAGCAACCCGGCAATCTTCAGCTCGTATCGGTCCCGGTCGTCCATCGAGAACGCCGCCAACGGGCCTTCGCGGTGGGAGTTGACGGCTTCGGCCAGCATCATGGTCAGCGCGGGCACGCGCTGGCAGTGGCCACCGGTGTAGTGCGATTTTTCGTCAATAGCCAGATTGATCAGGTTGATGAAGGACTCGAACAACGCTTCCAACTGCGACATCAGGTTGCGGTTGGTGATGGCTATGGCCGCTTGTGACGCCAATGACTCGGCCAGACTCTGGTCTGCGGTCGAAAACGACACCACTTCACCGGAATGTTTGCGCTTGGCGTTGATAAGCTGCAAGACACCGATCACATCGCCTTCGTGGTCCTTCATGGGAACGGCCAGGAAGGACTGCGAGCGGTAGCCCGTGCGCTCATCGAAGCGGCGCGTGCCGGAAAAATCGAAGTTAGGCTCGGTGTACGCGTCCGAGATGTTGACGGTCTCGTTGTGGATGGTCGCATAGGCCGCCACCAGCGAATCGTTGGGCCGCCCCTCACCGTCGTACAGCGGCAAATTAGGAAAGTCTATGGGCTTGCCCGACGTACCGCCCATAGCGATCTTCAGCGAATCAGTCTTCAGGATTTCGAAACGCAGGGCCTGCCGGTCTTCGGTCACGCGGTATAGCGTGCCGCCGTCCGCGTTGGTGATGGTTTTGGCCGCCACCAAAATGTTCTCCAGCAAACGGGTGATGTCGCGCTCTTTGGATAGCGCGGTTCCAATGGAATTGAGCTGTTCCAGCCGCCGCAGCAGGTCTTCAATGGAGTCCACAGTTTCCCCTTGTACAAGAAGCTACGCCCACCGCGGTGGGCCGCCCATTCTTCCACAAACACCCACTGCCGGGGCATGTTCGTCTCTATTTTTTGAGCAGCACTTTAAGCACGTTTTGTACCCGGCGCGCCACCTGCGGGTTGAACGGACTGGCGAATATGGCCGCCGTGTCCTGCCCCCAGGTTTGAGCCGGTGGCGGGTCGTTGCGGCGCGTCAGCAACTGCAGTTGCAAGCCGCGGCGTGCGTCCAGGTCCTCGGCAGGCGTGGGCACCTCGGCCGCCATTTCCAGACGCAGCAGAGCGACATGCGGATCTGCCGCCTTGGCGGCGGGTGCAACAGATGTATTGCCCAGCGCCTGCAGCCATGCATTGCGGGTAGCAGGTGGCGCGCGGTTGCCCAGGTCTTGCGCACCGGGCACCAGGCTCGGGTCGCGCTTTTCCCAAGCGGTCAACAACTGGGTCAGTGCCTCGCCGTGGGCTTGCATGGCCAATTTTTTCAGTGCGTGTTGGGCTTGCTCCAACGCGTCGCGTTGGGCTCTGAAAGCTGCATCACCCAGACGCGGAGCTTCGGGTCGTGCGTCATAACCACCACCCCAGTTATCTGATCCAAAGCGGCCACCGGAACGGCTATCGCCGCGCGGTGCGCTGGTGCGGTCGTCTGAGTTGAAGTTGAACAAGCCGACCGACAAGAGGTCCAGCCGGCCGTCGGCATTGCAGTCCTCGACCGCTATCAT
>NZ_JANXUQ010000226.1 GCF_025356155.1 Rhodoferax sp.
TTGGACAGGATTTGCATCATACCGACGCAAAGCGTGCGGCGGTGGAGTGGTGCAACAAGCGGTTGCGGCCGATTCTGAGTTACCCTTCTGCCGTTTTGAAAATACTTCACCTTGAAAGAAGCCTGTCGCCATGAAACTTGCCACCTGGAATGTCAACTCATTGAGCGTTCGCCTACCCCAGGTGCTGGATTGGCTCCAGACCAACCCGGTGGAAGTGCTGGCCATGCAAGAACTCAAGATGACAGACGACAAGTTTCCGAAAGATGCGTTTGAAGCACTCGGTTACCACGCCCAATGGTTTGGGCAAAAGACTTACAACGGCGTGGCACTTTTGTCGCGCTCGCCGACCACTGACATTGTTAAAAACATCCCCGGCTTCGACGATGACATGGCGCGGGTGATCGCCGGCACGGTGGAGGGCATCCGCGTTGTCGGCGCCTATTTCCCCAATGGCCAGGAGCCTGGCAGCGACAAGTTCGAATACAAGATGGAATGGCTCAAGGGCATGCGCCAGTGGATCAAGGCCGAGCTGGAGCTGCACCCCAAACTGGTGCTGATGGGCGACTACAACATCACCTTTGACGACCTGGACGTGTGGGACCCGGTTGGGCTGCAAGACACCATCCACTGCACCGAAGAAGAGCGCTACCATTTGCGCGCTCTGGTCGCACTGGGTCTGCACGACAGCCACCGCCTGTTCCAGCAGCCATCCAAGAGTTACTCGTGGTGGGACTACCGGGGGGGCGGCTTCGCCCGCAACCGCGGTTTGCGCATCGACCACATCCTGGTCAGCAACGCGCTCAAACCCGTAGTCCAAGCTTGCGTCATCGACAAGCTGCCGCGCAAGAACGAGCGCCCCAGCGACCACGCACCGGTGGTGGTGACGCTGGGTTCGCTATAGTTTAAATAGCGGGTGACGCTTATTCGACGAGGGCTAACGGGCAGTTTCTTTTAAGAGAGCTGGCTGTCGGCACTGGTGTAGGCCAGGCCCAGGTCGCGGGCTACGGCTTCATAGGTTACCTTGCCTTCGCAGACATTGAGGCCATGGCGCAGGTGCACGTTGTCACGCAACGCCGTCCTCCAGCCCTTGTTGGCCAATGCCACAGCGTGACCGATTGTGGCGTTGTTCAGCGCAAAGGTGGACGTGCGGGCCACGGCACCCGGCATATTCGCCACGCAGTAGTGCACCACGCCATCGACGACATAGGTGGGCTCGGCATGCGTGGTGGCGTGCGAAGTCTCAAAACAGCCGCCCTGGTCGATGGCCACGTCCACCACCACCGCGCCCTTTTTCATGCGGGCGATGTGGTCACGCGTTACGAGCTTGGGCGCTGCGGCACCAGGCACCAGCACACCGCCGATCACCAGGTCGGCATCCAACACCGCTTCTTCGATGCTGGTGACGGTGGAGTACAGCGTGCTGATGCGGTTGCCAAACACCAGGTCCAACTGGCGCAGGCGGTCCACGCTTTTGTCGATCACGGTCACCCGGGCGCCCAGCCCGACGGCCATTTGCAGGGCATTGGTACCGACCACACCGGCGCCGAGTATGACCACATGGCCCGGCGTCACGCCGGGCACACCACCCAACAGGAGGCCGCGCCCGCCATGCTCCTTTTGCAGATGGGTGGCGCCGGCCTGGATGGCCATGCGCCCTGCCACCTCGCTCATGGGTGCCAGCAACGGCAGGCCGCCATTCGGGCCAGTGATGGTCTCGTAAGCAATGCATACGGCGCCGGACTTGACCAAGGCCGCGGTCTGCTCGGGATCGGGCGCCAGGTGCAGGTAGGTGTAGAGAATCTGGCCCGGGCGCAGCATGGCGCATTCTGCAGGTTGCGGCTCTTTGACCTTGACGACCATGTCGGCGCGCTGGAAGATTTCGGCGGCAGTGGCGACCACCTCGGCACCGGCCGCGCTGTACAGGCCATCGTCCAGGCCGATCGCCGTGCCTGCATGGGACTGCACCGTGACCTGGTGGCCGTGGGACACCAGCTCGCGCACGCTGGCCGGCGTCAGGCCGACGCGGTACTCGTTATTCTTGATTTCCTGGGGTACGCCGATGTGCATGTCTGTCTCCTCGTGTTGTTGGTTCGAAGCGCCATTGTGCGCAGTCGGCCCAAAAACAGTAGCTTCATGCATTTAATGCGCTAGGCATTCATACGGCTAATAGACGAGACCGTTTTTCTGGTGGCAAAAAGAGAAAGGCCGCTATCGTTTAAATAGCGGCCTATGCTTATTTGGCGAGGGCTAGTGCGATATTTACTCTAAACCCAGCTCCTGAATCTTGCGGGTGATGGTGTTACGGCCGATTCCCAGTTTTTGCGCAGCTTCAATGCGTCGGCCCTTGGTATTGGCCAGTGCAGCCAAGATCAGGCGCGATTCGAAGCGGTGGGTCAGCGCGTCCCACACATCGGTACGGCCCGCACCGAGCAGGGCGATGGCCTCGGCCTCCAGATCGGATTCCCAACCCGCCAGAATGCCTGC
>NZ_JANXUQ010000247.1 GCF_025356155.1 Rhodoferax sp.
GCTGAACGGCAGCGCCGGCGGTAGGACTTGGCCGATACCGGGGCTCGCCCATTACGGGACGCTATTCGCCACCACCGGCCTTTTTTAGGTGGATGATCTACCAGAGGCCTCCCGCCGCCCCAGCACCCAGGCAAAAAACACCCCCTCCAGCACCATCACCACCCCAGCCCCGGCAATCACCGCACTGCTCCCAATCCGGTCAATCAAGCTGGCCGCCAGCACGACTCCAACCGACTGCCCCAAAAACAGGAAGGATGAAAACAGCGACACAGCCGTGCCGCGTGCGTGGGGTGCCATATTGGTTGCGGTGGCCTGCATGGTGTTGTGAAACATGAAAAATCCAAAGCCCGAGATCAGGCTGGCGGGTATGGCTACCAGCCAGTTAGGCGTGAAGGCGATCACGCAGGCGCACACGCCAAACACGGCGCCGCCATTCAACACCAAGCCCCGCTGGCCGAAGCGGTTGATCAGTGTGCGGGCGACCACCATGTACAGCATGCCGCCCAGTCCAAACAGCGCGACGATGGCACCGGCCACGGTTAATGACAAACCCAGCCGGTGGTGCAGGTGTGATGCCCAGATGGCCAGCACGCCGAAGCTCACGGCGCCCTCGACCACCGCCATGGCCAGCACAATGCGTGACCACGGGCCGGTGATGATGGCCATGGCCTGTTTGATGAAGTTGATTCTTTGTGCGGGTTCTGTGGCGTGCGCGGCGTGTGGTGCACCAGCAGGTACGTCAGGCAAGGCCATACGCTGGCGGCGCAGGTCGTTTAACAAAAAAGTGCCGACCACTGTAAACAGCAGTGCCATGAACACGAAGCACCAGCGCCAGCCCAACGCATCTGTCAGTAGGCCGCCCAGCATTTGACCAGCCACCAGGCCCAGCGTGCTTCCCAGGCCGGTGCGGGTGAGCATCTCCTGCAGACGGTTGGTGGGCACCGAGTCGCCGACCCAGGCCATGGCCAGCGGAATCAGGCCTGCCGCGCTGAGTGACATTAAAAAGCGCGCCACCAGCAACATGTCCAGGCTGCTGGCAAATACCGCCACCAGGCTGCCCACACTGCAGCCAAAAGCGCCGAAGGTGACGATGCGGTATTTGCCCAGCCGGTCACCGAGCGGGCCATACACCAGCTGCGCCACGCCATAGGTGATGGCAAACACCGACACCACTTGCGCCGCCTGCCCGAGGCTGACTGCAAACACGCGCGCCAGCTCGGGCAGCATGGCGTCGCAAATGCGCTGCGCGCACATGCTGGAAAACGTCGCAAACGACAGCAGCAGGATAGAGCGGCGCGTGTTGGCGGAAACGGAGTCGGGGGTGGCTGTGGTCACTGGGGGGGGAGGGTTCGGGTTCATGGATTGCGGATCGAGTCCGCAATGGCAGGCGGTGAAGCATTAAATAGCCCGCGGTACACCGGTTCGGTCCAAAAATCTACTTGTTTTTCGAAGGTGGCACCCGAACAATTTCGCCTCGCCGTGCCACGATAAGAAAAGTCCCGGTCTGCTCCGCCACCTGCCTGGCGCGTCTCGCTGCCCGATGAATCGCATTGGTTACACCCTCGAGCTTCGAATCACTATCCGGGGACTGCGCAGAATATGGGGCAGCAGGTTCATTCGCACGATGAGAGGTAGTCATGGTTTTTCACTCCAGTCGATCAACAGGGGGTCATCCCCCGAGTTGTCATATGCAAACCACTGGTCAACCAAAGGTTTGTAAGTCTCATTTAACAGTCGAAGGCCTGACGCAAAGCGCCTGCGAATAGTCTCCTGCGGGATATCGTGCCCGCCTTGAAGGACTCTTTCGGCTACCCGCTGAATCGCCATTTCGGCGGACGGCAATTGCAGAAAGTACAGCTCAACCCGGGACCCCATTGCGCGCCAGGTAGGAATTTGAGTTGCGTAGCTCAATCCAGACAAGGTCGTTTCAAACGCAAAGCTTTCCTGCTTGGTCACATGTTGTGCAATAGAGTGCAACATGATACGAGCCGCCTGAATGGCCACACTTTCAGGCGCGAATGGCGCCAGTCCTGCCGCAATCAAATCAGCATTTACGAATACCGGGCAACCAGCCTCCTGAGGCAAAAACTCACGCGCCGATGCCGTGCGCGTGCAAGACGCAGCGGGCCGCGACAGCGAGTTGGCCGCCGACCAGGTGCTGGTGGCCATTGGCCGCGTGCCCCACACGCACGGCTGGGGGCTGGAGAAGCTGATGC
>NZ_JANXUQ010000255.1 GCF_025356155.1 Rhodoferax sp.
CAAGGGCACGTCCGACTGCAAGACCGCCAAGAACGAATGCAAGGGTCAAAACAGCTGCAAGGGCCAAGGCTGGAACAGCAAGGCATCTGCCAAGGAATGCACCACTGCTGGCGGCAAGGTCGTCAAGTAAGCAGCAGCAGATCGTACCAACAGGCCCACTTATCACGGGCCTGTTTTACTTCCTCCTCAAACAGATCCCATGAACTCCATCCAAGGCTTTGGTGTCGGTCTGCGCACCGAACACTACTCCGCGTTTGAAACTGAAACCCAGCCCCGCGTGGACTGGCTGGAGATTCTTTCCGAAAATTACATGGTTCCCGGTGGCGCCCCGTTGTGGCACCTGGACCGCATACGCCGCGATTTCCCCATGGTGATGCACGGCGTGTCGCTCAATATTGGCGGCACCGATCCGCTGAACATGGACTACCTGCGTGACCTGAAGGAACTGGTTCAGCGCGTGCAGCCCGGCTGGGTGTCGGATCACCTGTGCTGGACCGGCATCAACGGTCTTAATATGCACGACTTGCTGCCTGTGCCCTACACCCAGGCCGCGCTGCGCCACATCTGTGACCGCATCCAGCGGGTACAAGATTTTTTAGGGCGGCGCCTGGTGTTGGAGAACCCCTCCAGCTATGTCGCATTCGCCGCCGACGAAATGCCCGAATGGGAATTCATCGCCGAGATGCTGCGCCGTGCGGATTGCGAGATGCTGCTGGACGTCAACAACGTCTATGTCAGCAGCGTCAACCATGGCTTCGATGCCAACACTTACATCAACGCAGTGCCGGCCGAGCGCGTGCGCCAGATCCATCTGGCGGGGCACGAGGTGCAAGACGGCTACCTGATAGATACACACGACCATCCGGTGTGTGATGCCGTGTGGCAGCTTTATGGCTACACGCTGCAGCGCTGCGGCTCGGTGCCCACGATGATTGAGCGGGATGACAACATCCCGGCGCTGCACGTGCTGTTGGACGAGCTGGACCAGGCACGCCAGATTCACACACAGGTTCTTGCTGTTGAGGAGTGCGCAGCATGAATGCCGTGTTATCACTGCAAGACCCCTTTCAAGCCGCTCTGCTGCAAGACCAGGCCGCACAAGCCGGCTTGCTGAAGCCCCAGGGCGAACCCCAATTCGCGGTTTACCTTAATGCCTACCGCGCACGCCTGCGCGGCGCCTTGCGCGAAAATTTTGAGGTGCTGCCGCTGGTGATGGGGGATGAGACTTTCGACGATCTGGCCAAAGCCTATATCGACGCGCACCCTTCCACCCACTACTCGCTGCGCTGGTTTGGCCACGAATTGGCCGCGTTCATGGCGGAACAAGAGGACTTGGTGCCCCACCCCGCCATGGTTGATCTGGCCCGTATGGAATGGGCGCTGCGCACCGCCTTTGATGCACCCACAGTCGACGCACTAGCGCCCGACGCGTTGGCCAAGGTGGGAGCAGAAGATTGGCCTGGCCTGCGCTTGGGTCTGCATCCCGCCGTGCAACTGCTGGACATGCAGTGGGCTATAGGCCCGGTCTGGCATGCACTGAAGGCCGGGCAAGACGATGTGCCGCCACCCGATGCGCTGGGCCACCATCTGCTGGTGTGGCGCCACGGCTTGCATACCCAATGGAGATCTCTGGACACTATAGAGGTCACCTTTGTACAAAGCCTGCAGGCAGGCCACACGTTTGGCGAGACCTGCGAAGCCTTGGCCAATGTTGTCGGCGAAAGCAACGCTGCGCACACGGCAGCCACCCAATTGCGTGAATGGCTGGGCAATGGCTTGATCGCCGCTGCGCACGCACCTGTCGACCATACGCCGCCGACCGAATCCCTTTAACCACCTGATGTCGAAACCATGACCAGCTCCACCGCGCAACTGAGAAGCAAAGCCCTGCCATTGCTTCAAACGGCCCAAACACTTTTGACCCACCTGCAAGCGCCTGCTGCGTTGGCAGCACGCATCTTCGTGGGCATGGCATTTTTCCGCTCCGGCCTGACCAAGATTGCTGATTGGGACACCACGTTGGCGCTGTTTGCAGACGAATACCACGTGCCCTTGTTGCCACCCCATATAGCGGCAGTGGCGGGTACTTTTGGAGAGCTGTTCTTTCCGGTGTTGTTGATACTGGGCTTGTTTGGCCGCTTCTCTGCGATGAGCCTGTTTTGTGTGAACATCATGGCCGTCATCAGCCTGTCCGAGATCGCGCCTGCGGCTTTGCAACAACACCAGTTCTGGGGTGCCTTACTGCTGGCCTTGGTGCTGTGGGGGCCTGGAAAATGGTCCCTGGACGCTTGGTGGTGGCCCCGGTTTTCAAGGTAGCATTCAGCCTGCGCCCGGTGGCGCGAGGCTAGGGTTATGAAGACGACAGCATCCATCAAAGCTTGGTTTCAACGGGTTATATTGCGCCGCCACTGGCTGTGCTTTCTGGTTATGGGCATGAGCTTTTTTGCCTTTGGCCTGGGCACCTTGAACCTGGTGTACGTCTTCAAAGCCAATGCGGACCTGTTGGTAACACATGGCTGGACCGCACTGATGGACGGTGGCTTTGTGCAACTGTTAGAAATCCTGCTCACCGGCTATGCCAGTCTGGGCGCTTATATCGTATTCAAGGCATGTGAATACCGGTTGGCACATGGACTTACTGATAGTCTTTAACAGCGCATCGCTATTCTCGATAAGGCGGTTATGGGTATTACAGATACCCCGGTTGCAACAGCACTGCGCCACTACATGCACCCTTTGGTGTTTTTGCTGCTGATTATCCCGCTTGGAGCCGCCAGCGGGTTCTTGGGTGTCACCATCGTTTACCTGCTTGGCGAGGCGGGTGTGGACCCGGTGACGATTGCCGGCTGCCGTGGTTGCGCATCTTGGTTGTGGTCGGCAATTTCGCCACTGCGTTTCTGAGCCTGTCGGTCGAAAGCTTGATGGCCTACAACACCGCACCTGACCAATTGGGCCGCACGGCTGGCTGGTTTCAAGCGGGCAATCTGGGCGGCGGCTTGCCACGCATCACAGCTTCTAGAGACGATTGAATCTCTGCGGGGAATGGATGCTGGGCGGATGCCATACGTGCGGTCATAACTTCAATCCTTGAAATGTTTTGCTTTAGAATGTAAAGCAACTGAATTTACATTAACCGCTTTGAAAAGTAAAGCATGACCATCCCAAAAATTGTTGCCCCTGTTCGCGGATCAAGAAGCGGCCGCCCCATCATGGTGGTTTGGGATCTATTGGGGCGGCGGTCGACGCTCAGGATATTGTGGGAGCTGAAAGGTGAACCCCTGACCTTCCGCGCGTTGCAAGCGGCGTGTGAAACAAACTCCAGCCTGCTGAATACGCGGTTGGCGGAGTTGCGTGAACTGGGTTTGGTTGAACATAGCGGGGAAGGTTACGACTTGACCCCTGAGGGGGTCAAGCTCAAAGCGGCACTGATGCCTGTGAGCGATTGGGCCAGCCACTGGAAGCCACCCCGGTTATGAGCAGTTGTACAGAGACCCACACCATTCAGGAGAAACCATGTTTGATCACGTGAAATTCGGCGTCAGCGACTACACAGTCAGCAAATTGTTTTTCGCCAAAGCACTCGCTCCACTCGGTGTCGTCGTCGTCTCGGAGGGACTGCCTGCATACGGTGTGGAGCTTTGCTCACCAATGGGCACAGTTTCCTTGTGTTTGTTTCAAACCGACGAGAAGCCAGCGCATCTTCACCTGGCTTTTTCGGCAGAGCGACGCGAGCAAGTCGACGCTTTCTATCGGGCAGCTATGGCGGCGGGTGGAAAAGACAATGGCGCGCCGGGCCTGCGATCCAAATACCATGCCAACTACTACGCAGCTTTTGTCATTGGACCGGATGGGCACAACCTCGAAGCGGTTTGCCGCGAAACCGGACCTGAACCTGACGATCGGTAGTGGAGTTGGTGTTGGATGTCCATGGTGCCTATCTGCACCAGCTATCCGTTCAACCCGGCTTGCATCGGCGTGGAATAGGGTCTGAACTCATACGCCACGTTTGCCCGCTGTGTCCCACTGGGTGGTCGTTGCACGTTGCGACTTCCAACGCGGGAGCGTGTCGGTTCTACGAGCGCCATGGGTTGCTCAAGGGCCGTGTCAGTCTGAACCCCTCCACCGCGCGTGAGCGCGTTGCATACTCTTGGTTGCCAACCGACTCGTGCACCACCAACGAAACTTGTGAATCCATTCCTGAGGCAGAAAAATGAGGCGTTTCATCAAATGGCTAGCGATTGCCGTCGTAGTCTTTTTGGCAGTGTCCGCCGTTGGACTGGCCTGGATGCTGCAGCAGCACCCGTCGCTGTTGCCATACGCAATGCTGACATGGAAGACCGACAAAGTACCCGCAACGGCCCCACTGCGCGTCAGCTTCTTGGGCGTGGCTACAGTGCTGCTAGACGACGGCGAGACGGCCATCCTGACCGACGGTTTCTTCTCCCGGCCGGATCGCATGACGAGCTTTTTGGGCAAGGTCGAACCCGATCTGTACAACATCACGCGTGGCTTGGCTCGCGCGGGCATTGCGCTTAAGGGTCAAGCATTCGCGCCGGGGCGCAGCGGCAAGCTTGCCGCAGTGATACCCCTGCATTCGCACTACGACCACGCCATGGATGCGCCCGAGGTGGCCATGCGCACCGGGGCGATGTTGTTGGGCTCGGAGTCCACCGCCAATGTCGGGCGCGGCTGGGGGCTGCCAGAGGCGCAGATCCGTGTCGCCAAGTTGGGCGAGCCCATGCAATATGGCCGTTTCACCATCACCTTGTATCCGGCCCTGCACGCGCCCACCGGCTTTACTGGCGGCGAGATTGCGCAGCCTTTGGTGCCGCCTGTGCGTGCGTCCGAGTACAAGGAGGGCCAGAGTTACGCGGTGCTGGTGCAACACGATGGCCGCTCTATCTTGATCACGGGCAGTGCTGGCTTTGTGCCCGGTGCCTTGAAGGGTGTCAAAGCCGACGTGGTGTTATTGGGTATAGGCACTATGGGCCAGCGCACCGATGCCCACCGCCAGGACTATTGGCGCGAAGTGGTGCAGACAACGGGCACCAAGCGGGTGATCCCCATCCACTGGGACGATTTTTGGTTGCCCGCCGATCAGCCCATGCAAGCCTTGCCACCACCACTCGACAAGTTCGATGTGTCGATGCAATTCCTGATCGCACGCGGTGCGGCGGAGCATGTGGATATTCGCCTGCCGTTGCCTTGGCAAGCGATGGATGTATTCGATGGGTTATGAGCAGCTACCCATACGGTTCAATTGCGATTAAACTCCACCGGGGTAGTAAATGCTATGTATTTGATAGCTAACAAAGCATATTCTACGAGGGCTACAGGATGATTTTTCGCCCTAGGTTTTCAAAAGGACAGCAGCACACCATGAACATGCGTATCGGAGAAGGCTGGGACATCCACGCACTGGTAGAGGGCCGCAAGCTGATCCTGGGCGGCGTGGAGATCCCCCACAGCAAGGGTTTGCTGGGCCATTCGGATGCCGACGCGCTGCTGCACGCCATCACCGATGCACTGCTGGGCGCCGCAGCCATGGGCGACATCGGCACACATTTCCCGGACACTGATGCGCGCTTCAAAGGTGCGGACTCCGGCGTGCTGCTGGCCGAGGCGGCGCGCCGAGTGCGCGAGAAAGGTTTTGAGATCGGCAATGTGGACAGCACCGTCATCGCCCAGGCGCCCAAGCTGGCGCCGCATATTGCCGCCATGCGTGCGCGCATTGCTGATGTGTTGGGTTTGGATGTGGACCAGGTCAACGTCAAGGCCAAGACCGCTGAAAAAATGGGGCCGGTAGGCGAGGGCGTGGCCATGGAGGCGCGTGCCATCGTGTTGCTGGTTTACTGAGACGCGATGCCACACATCTCCACATTTAACGCTGCCTGCCCATGACCAACACATCCAACAATGCCACCGCTCACCCCCATCTGCTGCAACCGCTGAACCTGGGCTTCACCACGCTGCGCAACCGCGTGATGATGGGCTCCATGCACACCGGGTTGGAGGACCGTTTTTACAACTACCCCAAGCTGGCTGCGTATTTTCGGGAGCGGGCCAAGGGCGGTGTCGGGCTCATAGTCACCGGCGGCATTTCTCCCAATCGCCAGGGCTGGTTGCTGCCCTTTGGTGGCACGCTGAATTCGATCTTTGACGTGCGCAACCACCGCAAGCTGACCACTGCGGTGCATGAGGAGGGCGGCAAGATTCTGATGCAGATCCTGCACTCCGGGCGTTATGGCTACCAGCCATTTGTGGTGTCGGCATCCAGCATCAAATCCCCCATTTCGATGTTCAAGCCCAAGGCGCTAACCGAGGGCGGCATCCGGTCCACGATCAAGGCCTATGTGCGCTGCGCCCAACTGGCGCAAAAGGCCGGCTACGACGGTGTCGAGATCATGGGCAGCGAAGGCTATTTGCTGAACCAGTTCTTGTGCACCCGCACCAACCAGCGCACCGATGGCTGGGGTGGCAGCATCGAGAACCGCATGCGGTTGCCGGTAGAGATCGTGCGCCAGGTGCGCGCGGCGGTAGGGCCAAACTTCATCCTGATGTACCGCCATTCGGTGCTGGACCTGGTCGAGGGCGGCAATACCTGGCCCGAGGTGGTGCAGGTGGCCCAGGCGCTGGAGGC
>NZ_JANXUQ010000297.1 GCF_025356155.1 Rhodoferax sp.
GAAGGCGGTCTTGTTGTTCTCGATGGCAACGCCATTGAGTTCAATCGCCCGCATCAGCGACGCAAACTCCAGCGGGATCCAACCTTTTTGCCAGGCGTAGCCCAGCATGATGGGGTTGGTGTAAATGCTGTCGCCCAGGAAGTGGGTGGCCATGGCATCGGCATCAAAGACGCCCACGCCCTCTTCACCCACGGCATTGGCAATCTCCACCAAGCAGTCCTGACCCGGATTCGCCCAGTTGGGGTTGTTGACAAAAGCTGCGGTCGGCGCGCTGTGCGAGTTCAGCGCCACATGGGTGCGGCCCTGGCGCATGCGCATCGTGGTTTCCTTGCCGGCGACCACAATCGGGTCGCAGCCAATGACCAGGTCGGCCGATGCCATGCTGACACGCGTGGTGCGGATGTCGTCCTGCGTGGCGGCGATCAGCACGTGGCTCCAGGTGGCACCCCCCTTTTGAGCCAGTCCACCGGCGTCTTGCGTGACGATGCCCTTGCCTTCCAGATGCGCGGCCACGCCCAGCAGCTGGCCGATGGTGATGACGCCGGTACCGCCGACGCCGGCCACGATGATGCCCCAGGCACCGCCGCTGGCGCTGCCATCCAACGCATGGCTGGCGGCAATCAGTTGGGGAATGCGCGGCGCGGGCAGTGTGGCTACGTCGGTCGCTGCCGAAGATTTGCTCTTGGCCTTCTTGCGCAGGCTGCCACCCTCGACGGTAATGAAGCTGGGGCAAAAGCCCTTGACGCAGCTGATGTCCTTATTGCAGGTGCTCTGGTTGATCTGGCGCTTGCGGCCAAATTCGGTCTCCAGCGGCTCCACGCTGACGCAATTGCTTTGCGCACCGCAGTCGCCACAGCCTTCACAGACCAGCTCGTTGATGACCACGCGTTTGGCCGGGTCCACCATCGTGCCCCGCTTACGGCGGCGGCGCTTTTCGGTGGCGCAAGTCTGGTCGTAAATGACGACGGTGGTGCCCTTGATCTCGCGGAATTCCTTCTGGATATCGTCCAGCAGGTCGCGATGGTGCACCGTGACGCCCTGCGCCAGCTCCACGCCGTCGTATTTTTCGGGTTCGTCGGTCACCACAACAATCTTAATGGCGCCCTCGGCCCGCATGCTTTGCGCAATTTGCACCACGCTGTGGCCTTCGGCCCGCTCACCAACCTGCTGGCCGCCAGTCATGGCCACGGCGTCGTTGTACAGAATTTTGTAAGTGATGTTGACTCCAGACGCAATGCTCTGGCGCACCGCCAACAGGCCGCTATGGAAGTAGGTGCCGTCACCCAGGTTGGCAAACATGTGCTGGTCGTGGCTAAAGGGCTGCTGGCCGACCCACGGCACGCCCTCGCCACCCATTTGGGTAAAGCCGACAGTGGCGCGGTCCATCCAGATGGTCATGAAGTGGCAGCCAATGCCGGCCATGGCGCGTGAACCTTCGGGAACCTTGGTGCTCGTGTTGTGCGGGCAGCCGGAGCAGAACCAGGGCTGGCGGTCCGCCAATTTGATGTCGGCCTTGGCGCGGTTAACCTCCAGCACATGCATCGCGCTTTCCTTGGCGCTCAGGATGGCCAGTTGCGCGTCGATGCGGGCTGCAGTATCCGCGTCCACGCCCATCATCTTGATGCGCTTGGCAATGGCGCGCGCGATGATGGCGGGTGACAAATCGGCATTGGCGCGCAACAGCGTGTTGTCGCTGGGGTTGGGCATGCCCCACTCGCCGCCACTGCCAAAGCCCGAGCCATCGGTCTCCATCTCGTTGAACTTGCCCAGCACGCGGGGGCGCACGTCGGCGCGCCAGTTGTACAGGCCTTCCTTCAGCTGGTATTCAATGACCTGGCGTTTTTCTTCCACCACCAAGATCTCTTGCAGGCCGGTGGCGAATTCGCGGGTCAGTTGCGCTTCCAGCGGCCACACCACACCGACCTTGTGCAGGCGTATGCCGATGCGTCGGCAGGTGGCGTCGTCCAGCCCCAAGTCCAGCAGGGCCTGGCGCGTGTCGTTGTACGCCTTGCCGCTGGCGATCAGGCCCAGGCGGTCGTTCGGCCCTTCGATCACGTTGTAGTTCAGGCGGTTGGCGCGGATGTAGGCGAGGGCTGCATACCACTTGTAGTCAAACAGCCGGGCTTCCTGCTCCAGCGCATGGTCGGGCCAGCGGATGTGCAG
>NZ_JANXUQ010000009.1 GCF_025356155.1 Rhodoferax sp.
TGAACCCGGTGCTGGCGGGTGCGGCCATGGCGCTGAGCTCGGTCAGCGTCATGACGAATGCGCTGTTGCTCAAACGGTGGAAGCCTACTGAATAGCAACGCAAGCGTGTGTCATCTAGAAGCGCGCGCCCTCCGTTGTGTAGAGCATGACTACGCTACATCTACCCAAGACAAGTCCATCCCACAACAACAACGCTGCGCAGCGCCGCAGCCGTTACCAGACCCTGCAGACTGCAGGCCTGGTAGCACCCTTCGTCAGCGCACTCACCCGCATCCATAACCTGGATGCCGTTTGGGCAGTTGCATTCCCCTTCGACGAGATGTCGCACCCCCAACACCCAACACTCAAGCTCAGTGTTGTCATCAAGCGGGCCGGTGAAGCTGGGACCATGGAACACATGCGGGTTGACTCACTGGAGTCCGCGCTGGCTGCGCTGGTGAAGGCTGGTCAATACAGCGACTGGACGGAGAAGTCGTATGTGCCGCTGCTGGAGTTGCTGGACATTGCGATTACTGCAAGGCGATTGAAGCGCGGGCTGTGCTGATCTTCACCACGCTTTTATCAGTGTGATGAGACCTGCCGATCATTGAGTTTTGGACTTGAGCTTCAGACACATAGTCGACATCTAGATTTCCGGAATGCGGTCACTTAAATCAAAAGATTGTCGTTTAAACGTTCGAGCTAATCGTGCGACAGCGGAGGAATGCGAAGCTCGCGATCAGGCTGATCGCGAGCTTCGTATCGCGGGCCGGGTGGCCCGTCGTTGGCGCTCCACTTGAGCGTGAGGATAGGCTGCATCTCAGCGCCGGACCTGGCTGACCTGCCAGTTGACCGACCCTTCACCGACGGTAAGCCGGTTTATACGTTCGATGGCACTTCTCAGCTGCGCTTTTTGGATCAGTCCGGTTAGCCTTGCGCTCACTCTGTACTCCGCCTTTGAGGCTTCTGGGCCCTTAGTGGCTGAGGTCGTGACTACAAACTCCCTTCGCTGAAGTTCATCTGCAACTTCCTTCGAGCTCTTGCGCTCAATGGGTGTAGTCCATTCGAACGAGACCGTCACGGGTACCGTCATGATGACCC
Organism: Rhodoferax sp.; assembly: GCF_025356155.1. Taxonomy (GTDB): domain Bacteria; phylum Pseudomonadota; class Gammaproteobacteria; order Burkholderiales; family Burkholderiaceae_C; genus Allorhodoferax. Next base: position 1,081 of record NZ_JANXUQ010000009.1, read on the forward strand.
CACTCTGCTTCGCTTGGGCGATAACATCGGGGCGCTGAGCGCTGATTCCGGGGGCAGAGAATGCAATTGCCGCAAGCAGAGCGGTTAAGGTTTTTGTTTTCACGCTGGATGGTTTGTACATAATATTTATTTGGGGGATGGCTACGTTCGTTGAATGAACTGAAGCCAAATGGATCGCCGACTCCACTAACCGCTTCCGCCCGAATACAGCAATCTGATACTACTTGTCAGCATGGGCCCCTCGTTATATCCCAAGGCGCAACTCCTCCAGCCGGGCAATTGCATTCGCCGCGCGGGTCCAGTTGGTTCCGGGGCACCGCATCAATGCGCTGTGATTGACCGACGCAGCGTCTTCCCGGATTGGCGTTTATCAGCCCCGATGAAATGCTTGTAGAACCCAGAACGCTTTCCTTTTCTGATAAACGTTAACCCGCATAGTAGAACGACAAAGCCAACGGGTAGCTGTTTGCATCCCTAGACAGCAGCTTCAAAAGTTGCCTTTGCAATGCCCAAGGCAGTTGCGGCAGTTGGCCATCCTGAGTAGAAAGCAAGATGGGTAATGGCTTCCACAATCTCTTCCTTTGTTAGGCCGTTTTCCAGGGCTCTCTTCAAATGAAAAGGCAATTCGTTTTGCCTATACAACGAAACCAGTGACGCAACGGTGATTAGACTGCGCTCCCTCTTTGAAAGACCTGGGCGTTCCCATACGTCGTTAAAGAGAACGTCACTGCTTAACTCAATGAATTTGGGTGCCAGTTCAGCCAGTGGGTGTGTGGCAAGTGTCACGTTAGCGTTTGTTGTTGTCATTCATGGCGTCCATTTGTACAAGAGTGTGATGGTACTCAATCATCATTTGATCTGCGCATGAAGTGACGACACATCACTGCCTTTCCACCAGCCGAAACGCCCGCAACAGCGCCAGGTCATACCCAATCTTCAATACCCCACAGACCACCAACGGTGCCGCGTCCCAGCCCGATTGGAACATCCAACCGGCCAGCAGCGGGCTCGCGGCCGCAGCCAGACTTCGGGGCACGGCCGTAAAGCTGGCTGCTGCCGCGCGCTCATGCGGTTGCACCACCGACATCACGAATGCGCTGCGGGCTGGCACGTCCATCGATGACACCAAGGCGCGCATCAGCAGCAAGCCCAGTGCAAGCCTCACGTCTGTCGAAAACGCCGCCGCAATCAGGCACATGCTGGCGGGGATGTGGGTCCATACCATGGTGTTGACAAGCCCAATGCGCTGCGCCAATCTTGGGGCCGCCAGCTGTGAGACAGCGCCTAGCAAACCTGATCCGAAGAAGAACGCCCCCGCCGCTGTCAGCGACAGACCAAACCGCTGGAACAGCCACAGCGCCAGCAGCGAGTTGACGACCAGCCCGCCTGCGAATGAATCCACCGAGAACAGCGCCGCCAGCTTGACGACTATTGCCCTGGACGGCCCAAGCGGCGCGGGCTTGGCGGCGTCGCACGCGTGCCGCTGCGGCAGACTGCGGTACAGCACCCACACCACTGCGCCGATGAGTCCATACAAAGCGAACATGGCGCGCAGTGCGTCCAGGCGCGCCACGCCTGTCAGTGCGACCAAGCGGTCCGGCACGCCCGACGCCAATGCGCCTAACGCGGCACACAGCGCGCCCACCAGCGCGTAGCGGGCGAACACGCTGGTTCGCGTGTGGGTATCGTCAGACGCGGCTGCCAGGCGTGCGTGTTCCAGCGGCAGGAACATGCTGACGTCGCCCGAGCTAGGGTTGATGGTGCCGACAAAGGCGACAAGCAGCAGCGGCCAAAACGTGGAGGCAACCGAAAAGGCCAAGCCGGTTGCCGCCATCAATGCTGCAGCAGCCAGCAACAGCGCCCTGCCCGTGCGCAGGTGGCCCCAGGCGCCAACGGCAAGCGTTGCCAACGCCGAGCCCAGCAGCGTCGCCGTGGCTATCGCGCCGACCGCCACGCCGTCCAGGCCCAGCGCCAACAGGTAAACCGGCAACAGCACGGCGACAAAACCATCGGCGAACCCACGCAAGGCGCGGGCTGCAAAGATGGGTGTGATGCTGGGGTCAGTGCCTGGTGGAAGCAGCGGGTGCATGGGTGCCAGTATGGCACACGGGCGGATGCATAGGAATACAAACGCTATATAATTGATAGCTATAAGAGCATATTCCACGAGGGCTACGGCATGGTTTTACTGAAAGGCTCTCAGCGGAGCAAAAATAATACCTAAATTAGGTATTTTTAGCGCCGTTTTCCACAAGCTGACTCACAGCGTCACAAACTGCTTCTTCAATTCCTTGCTCAGCGCGAAGAACGCGGGGCTGGATTCAATGTCCTGGTGCCAGGCCAGCCCGCGGCTGATCAGGTCTACCGTGGACTGGATGCGCGCGCCCGGCATCGGCTGACCCTGCGCATCAAAATCGCGGCCCAGCACCCAGATGGTGTCGGCAATGCGGATGGCCGAATCGATGTCGTGTGTGATGACGATGGTGGTGTTCAACTCGTCGACGGTCGCGACTTTAAGAATGGTGTCGCACACGGTGGACTTGGCTTGCGGGTCCAGCCCCGAGAACGGCTCATCCATCAACAGAAAGTGCGAGCTGCACAGCAACTGCTGGGCAATTGCCACGCGCTGGCGTTGCCCGCCGGACAGCGATGCCGGGTAGGCCAGGGCTTTGTCGGCCATGCCGAATTCCTCCAGCATCGCCATGGATTTGTCTTGCGCCTCACGCGCACTGGTGCACTTGCGCCGCGCCGCCACCAGCAGGTTGCCCAGTACGCTGCGGTGGCTCAGCAGTGGGTAGGCCTGCGCGACCACCCCCACCTCGCCGGGCGCCACCGGGGTGCGCTTGCCGTTCAAATACACGCCGCCGGATGTGGGCTTCTGCAAGCCTGCGACGCAGCGAAACAGCTGCGTCTTGCCGATGCCCGATGGCCCAAGCAAACAGACCACCTGGCCCTGCGCCATGCCATCGCGGATGATGTTATCGATATGGGCTGTCACGCCGCGTAAGACGGGTCGGCCGTAGGACACGCAAACGTTGTCAATGCTCACAAGGCGCTCGCCCACGCGGTAGGGGAAAGGTGTGTTCATGCCGAGTCTCCAGTTGGCTCCGCGTGGGCATACGGGCACAGCATCCGCCGCAGCGCGCCCAGCAAATGGTCTTGCGCTATGCCGTAGACCAGGATCGTGATCTGGATCGCAAATACGCCGCTGAGCTGGAAGTAGCGGTTCTGGTTCAGCAGCAGCGCGCCGATGCCGCCTTGCGAGCGGGTCAGGCCCTCGACCATGGTGAGCAGCGTCCAGCCGATGGCGGCGTTCTGCCGCACCAGATCCAGAAAGCGGTCCGCCTTGCCCAGCAGCACCAGCTCGTAGGTGATGCGCCAGTGTTTCATGCCCAGCGTTTTGCAGTGGTCCACCGTCTCGGTAGGTATAGCGCGCACCTCGGCCAGCATGGCCGTGACCATCATCACCGTGATGCCAAACACCAGCAGCACCAGCTTGAGCTGGTAGCCGTCGTTGGTCATCAGCATGAAGAGATAGGTCAGCCCTGCAAAGCCGAGGAAGCGCAACACGGATGCAAACTGCGCAAACGGTGCAAACACCGGGGCCGTGCCCGCCGCAGTAATGGCCAGGGCCAGGGCACTGGCTATCAGCAGCGCCAGCAGCAGCACCTTGATGCTTTCCCAAAGTTCAAATACCAGACCCTGCGTCTGCGCCAACGTCCACCACGCGTGCGCCACCTCGGCGGGCGATGGCAGCAATTTGGAATCGCTGCCAAACCACAGGGCCAGTGCAATGGCAGCTTGCACGGCCACCAGCAGGCGGATGCGGTTCACCGAGAAGGCGGTGAACGGCAGAACGATATTTTTCAGTGAAGTGTCCATACGTAGCCTTAGCGTCCTACTTCCGTTCGCCCTGAGCTTGTCGAAGGGTCCATCGGCAAGCTCAGCAAAGGCTTCGCCGGGCTCAGCCCGAACGGGGTGGGGTTGCTTCTTCCCAAAGAATCATTCGGCAGTCTTGATCAACGCCGCCTCAACCCGGCGGTTCTTGGCGCGGCCTTCACCGCTGCGGTTGTCCGCCACCGGCTGTTGGTCACCAAAGGCGCGCACGCGCACCCGCTCTTGTGGGAAGCCCGATGCGGCATTCGCCTGCAGCCAGTTGCGCACGGCCTCGGCCCGCGCCTTCGACAGTTGCAGGTTGGCCGCGGGGCTGCCGATGTCGTCGGTGTGGCCGTTGATCTGGATGGCCAGGCCCGAGATCGACAACTGGTTCAGCAGCTCATCCAGCACCGCATTGGACGTGCTGGTAAACGTGGCCTTGCCGGTCTCAAACTCGATCGCCCAGGCGCGTTTGGCAAAGGTGGATGCTGTTGGAGCGGTCTGGCTGAATGTGGGCGTAGCAGCCGTGCCCACCATGGTCGGCGATGCATTGGCCAGCGTTTGCAGGTAGCTGGTGTTGACCACCAGGTCGTAGGCCACCACTTCGGGCATGTCCTCTGGGTAGTACTGTTTGGCCATGCCGCCAAACACGTTGTAGACGCGTTTGTACAAATTGTCATTGCCGTTCAGACCGAACAGGTAAAGGTTGTCCGACAGATTGCTCGATGTCGATCCACCCAGGCTGATGTCCAGCCCGCGGCGGTCTTTCTCGACCACGCCCTTGTAGTACTTCATCCACCAGGCGGCGGTCTGCTCCTTGGCCACCTTGGCGACGACAGCGCTGGCTTTCAGCAACTCCGCATCGCTGCTGCGAATCGCGTCGGTGCCCTCAAAGGATGCGGCCAACATGTTGACCACGTAGTCCTTGTTCTGCGCCATCCATTGTTTGTTGCCGATGATGGTGGCGGGCATCTGCCACATGTATTCCTTGGTCGATGCCACGGCCGCCAGGCCGCCCACCTCTTTGGCGATCTTCACGTCGCCAGGTGTCCAGGTGGCGGTGCCGTTCTGGCAGACCTTGCGGTTCTCGCCGGTGGGCTTGCCAGCACGCACCACGGGTCGCACTTCACAGGCGCCACTGTTGACGGCGGCAATCAGCTTTTCATCGGATTCGGTGAACGAGCCCACACTTACAAAATTCATCGCATCCGGGTCATAGGTCTTGACATCCGGGTTGACGGCGATCTTGTTGTCGGCCGCGTACTTCATGCAGATGTTCCAGTCGCCATCGCGCAGCACCGCGCCAATCAGCGATCCGCGCGCCTTCTGCGGATCGGCCACCACCTCGGCGGGCAGCATGCACTTGTCCTCGCCACGTGAATAGCCCAGTGCACCCACCACCTCCAGTTGCTGGCCCAGCTTGCCCATGCCTTCCTTGGCCGCAGCAAAGTAGCCGGGCCCGCCGTCGCCCATGATGACGACAAAGGCCGCGCCCTTGGTTGGGTAGGCCACACCCTTGGCCACCTCGCCGGCAAAGACGACCTGCTCGGCCACCATCTGCGCGTAGTCGTCCTGGCGCTCGATGCTGAGGTGCACACCGCGCTTGGCCATCAGGCTGCCAGAAGCAGTGGTGGCATCGCCGTTGGCGTAGTGGATGGAGGACTCGGCATTCCACGGCAACACCAGCATGCGGGCCATGTACTGGCCTTGTGCGGGGGCCACGCGCATGCTGGCCGTGCCGGATGAAGTAGCTTGCGAGGTGTTGGACGTAGGCACATCCACCATGTTGGGCACGGCCGCCTTGGCAGACAAACCGTGCAAGCTGTTGTTGCCCGCCACATAGTGGTTGGCGCCGTAGATGCCGCCGCCGATCACGGTTGCGATCAGGATCAGACGGGGAAGGGGTTTGATCATTTGGTTTTCCTCTTGCTCTTTCAAAAAATGGGGTCCCAGCGCGCTACCCGACCGGGTAGCGCTGCAGGCCTCGACAAACTAACTATTGAGATCGCGATGCCGTTCGGGCTGAGCCCTTCATCAAGCTCGGGGGCGAACGGAATTTCGTATGTGACTTAGCGTGGGCCAAACCACTGTTTGGGTGATGCGGGTCCGGCGTCGGGTGCGGGTGGCGAGCGGGGGGCATCACCACCGCCGCCGTAACTGCCCTCCACCATCAGCCGCTTGGCATCGGCGCCCAGCAGGATGGAATCGCCCCGGCGCTCCCACTCTTCGATCATCTGCATGGCCCGCGCTTCGTACACACCGTTCTGCAGATCAACCGTGCTGACGAACGAATCCGACAGGCGCACAAAGTCTTCAATCTCGCCAATCTTCTTGGCGTAGTCGTGCGCCAGGTATTCGTTGGCACGGTCGAACATGGCCCGTGCATCGGGGTCGCCGTTGATGATGTTCTTGGCCGACTTAATGGCGGAATAGGCCGCGTCCGTCATCTGCTTGCGCCGGGTGGACACGTCCACCTCGCGGCGGATGTCCTTGATCGTGAACTTGGCAATGTCCTGGTACTTCACAAGCACCGTGTACAGCAGCTGCATCTTAATCAGCAGGTCCTGGTAGCTGACATTGGCCTCCTGCATGCGACCGGCCTGGCGTGACTCTTCGGCCACCACGATGGTCTTGCCGGCCTTGCTGGCTTCGCGCACCATCAGCAGGGATGCGTTCTTCACGCCTTCGTTGCGTTTGATTTCTTCCTGGCAGGCGCGGATCATGCCGGCCAGGCTGGCGATGCGCAGGCCCATGTGGGCCTGCTTGCGCTGCAAGTGCTCCACATAGCTGTTCATGATGCCGATGGGGTCGATCTCCACAAATAGTTGTGTGATCTTGCGCATCAGGCTTTGGTACAGGTAGGTGCCCAGGCGCCAAAAGCGGCGGTCTGACATCGTGTAAGCCACGGCGACTGCGGCCACGCCTAGGGCGCCCGCGTACAGCGTGACCTGCAACAGCGTGATGACGACGGGCAGCGCCAGGTACAGCAGGTAGCCGCAGCCGGCAATGGCGCCCACGGCCACGATCTGCCCGGTCACGCCCTCGGGGCGTTCCCAGAATGTCCTGGGCTTGTAGTCGCCCTGTGTGTGTGCAATCAAGTCTTTCATGGTGTGCTCTGCTTTCTCTTCTTTACTCAAAATGGGACTTAGCCCAGGTACTGCAAAAGTTTGGTCTTGTCCGCCGCCAGCGTGTTCTGGACCAGCGCAACAGCGGCTTCAAAGTTCTGCTGGGTCTGTTGGATTGCGTTTTTCTTTTCCTCCGCCTCGCGCGTCAGCTCCTCGGCACGCGCCTGCTTTTGCACCAGTTCGTCTTGCAATTGCGCGATGCGCGCGTCGGTCTGCGCCCGCAGTTGCGCGATCTGCTGGTTAGTGACGGCAAGTGCGGTGTTGATGGCCGCCACCTCGGCCACGCGGGCCGTAATCTCACCGTCTTCCGCCGTTTTGGACTGGCCCTTGAACCGCGCAATCTCCGCGTCCAACGCGCCAAGGTGAACGTCTACCGCTTGCACCACTTGTTCCAGGCTGCGGCTCTGCGTGCGCTTGAGCACGGCAAAGGCCGAGTGGTAACGGGTGGCTTCGTCCATGGGGATGTCGCTCAAGGCCGCAATCGATTCAGCCAATGCCGAATACGCGGTGGGCCGACCCATGACGACGGACAGCAATTCGGCGCCCATGCTGTTGGCGGGGATTGCGCTTGCTATGGGTGTGGTTGCGGCCGCGGTAGCGGCAGCGCTCGCCTTAGGTGCGCCGCTACTGCGAGTGCCAACGCGTGGCACCGTGCTGGTGGTGCTGCTCGGTGCGGGATCCGACTGCCAGACCCAATCCCTCGCCCCATGTAGCAGTCTAGCGGCCAGCCCTTCTTCGTTCTTTTGTGTGTCTGTCATGGCAAACCCCTTTGTCTAAAAACCGCCTGCTCACAATGGGCAACGGCTTGAAAACAAGCTTAGGGATTCGCGCGTAAAAAGTGCGCAAAGACTGCAGGGGGTTGGTGTAAACGGGGTGTATAAATTTTGACGCGATCAATATCAACGCCGTGATTTGATCTCAAAGGGACTATTGGCATAAGGCCATTCGCCTGCAGCCTGTCCTTCTACAACGCCATCTGACCGGAGGGACCGACGGCAAAGTGTTCAGAAGGAAGGCGGATGGTCTGTGCCGATTCAGGCTTAACGGGTTCGACGCCCTAACAATATTCCGGCAAATAGTGCCACCCCGACGGACTGCCAAGGATGGGTCGCAATGTATTGGCGTGCGTCTGCCACCGCGCTTTTCGGGGCAGCCAGCAAGGCATCAGCTTTCTCACTAACCCATCGCTCAGCCGGCTTGACACTCTCTTCAACTTTGTTGACGGCCTGGTGGCCAGATACCGCAGCATGGCCGATTGCGGTGTTAAACGTTTCCACTACTGCGCCTGCGGCCGCGGCGACTTTGTCAACCGCACCATGTGCGCTACTAGCGGCGTCGCCAAGACGCCCATTGATTGGTCCGAACTTAGTGGGCGAGTTAGTGCCCGGTGTTGAAACTTCCATAGACTGCTCCTTAAAAAATCAAGAATGAGCAGCAACGGTAACTGTTGAGAAAATTGTTGTATGTGCGAAAGCCCTCTTTGTAGATTTCGTTACGCAAAATATCCGGAACGCAAACGCCGTCCAGTACATCTAATGAGCAGGAAAACATATGAACACGCAACTAAACACCTCCCCTGCCCCGTCCGATGTCAGCTCGGACGTTGACCTGGTCAACTTAGCCACCGCCGGAAACGACACGGCATTTGCGCTGATCATGCGCCGGCACAACCGATTGCTGTTCCGCACAGTGCGCAGCATTCTTAGGAATGACGACGATACGCAAGACGCGTTGCAAGAGGCTTATCTGCGTGCCTGGCGCGCATTGCCCAGCTTCCGCTCTGACGCCAAGCTGTCGACGTGGCTGGTGCGCATTGCTGTCAACGAGGCGCTGGGCAGATTGCGCTATCCGGGCGCGCAGGTGGTTCCACTCAATGCCCCAGTGAATACCGATGGCGAGAACCTGGAGCCAACGATGCCAGCCAACCCAGACGAAGAACCCGAATCCAACGCCATGCGCTCCCAGATCCGCCAGCAAATTGAGGCACGCATTGATACCTTGCCCGACCAATATCGCACCGTGTTTATGCTGCGAGGGGTGGAAGAACTCAGTGTGGAAGAAGTGTCAACCGCTTTGGACATTCCCGAGGCCACGGTGCGCTCTCGCTTTTTTCGGGCGCGCGGAATCCTGCGGGAAGGCTTGTCGCGCGACATAGATATGGCGGTGGCCGACGCCTTCTCATTTGCCGGTCCACGCTGCGACAAGATCGTAGTCGGGGTGCTGGCAACGATTGCCAAGGAACGCATTTCACCGCGTTCCTGACAACTCCGCACCGCTTTGCGGCGGTGTGTTTCTCTTCCCTGTCGTTTTTTTCGATTCATTCCTTCTTTACTGGAGACACGTATGTCGTTTTTCAAAATTTCTGATCCTGTTGCCGCACGGCGTTTGTTCTTGGGGCGCTCGGGCAATTTGGTGTTGTCCGGCGCTGCGGTCGCACTGCTCGCCGGCAACGATGCGCTAGCCGCCAAGGCGGGTGGCTCCACCGCCGGTGATGTGCAGATTCTCAACACCGCCATCGGTGCCGAACTCGAAGCCATCGCCGCCTACCAGCTAGGCGCTGAAAGCGGCTTGCTGACTAAACCGGTGCTGGATCTGGCAATCACCTTTCAAGGCCACCACAAAGAACACGTTGCCCTGCTGTCAAACACCGTTGAAAAGCTGGGCGGCAAAGCGGTGATTGCCAAGAAAAGTTACGACTTCCCCGCGGACCAGTTGAAGTCGCAGCGCGACGTTCTCAAGTTTGCCGCGCAATTGGAGCAAGGCGCTGTCAGCGCCTACTTGGGTGCCGTGCCTTTGTTTGGCAACCGCGACTTGGCGAAGGCTGCTGCCAGCATTTTGGGTGATGAGGCCATGCACTGGGCGATTCTGCGCCAGGCCATAGGCGAAGTGCCTGTTCCATCGGCGTTCATGTCATGAACGTCGGCCGCCAAGCCATTTGCCGTGTTGCGCTGATGGTCGGTATTGCCGTGCTGGCCATGGTCGCACAGGCGGCGCCCGACGCCGCGCGGGGCGAGCAGGTCTATGCGCGTTGCCTGGGCTGCCACGGGCTGGCCAGTGATCGCGTCGGCCCTCGCCACTGCGGTCTTATCGGCCGCCGGGCGGCCAGCATTGCAGGCTTCGACTACTCAAAGGCCATGAAGCAGTCAGGTATCGTATGGAACAAGAAGACGTTGGACCGGTTTCTGACCAAGCCCATGGGTGCGGTACCCGGTACCTCGATGACCTACGACGGCGTGCCCCTCGCCGGCGACCGCGAGGACCTGATTGCCTACCTGGAAAAAGTCAACACCGAAGCGGTGTGCAAAACTGAGGGTAACCACAAGCCATGAACCTTCGTCAATTGCGAACAGTGGAGCCCGATATACACGGGAGCTCCTTGTCATCAGCCATACGTGAACGCATGGTGTTGGCCAAAAAGCGATTTCACGCCAATGACAACATCAGCGATTTTCTCGCGGTCGGCGAGCTTGACGGTCTGCTCGACGAAGTAGAGGAAAAAATACAAGGCGTGCTGGACAGCCTGGTGATTGACACCGTGCATGACCACAATACCCAGAGCACCGCTCGGCGCGTTGCCAAGATGTATCTCCATGAGATCTTTAAGGGGCGCTACCTGCCGCAGCCACCCATTGCCGAGTTCCCCAACGCGGAGCGTTTGAACGAGTTGATGATCGTCGGCCCGATCACCGTGCGCAGTGCCTGTTCACATCATTTCTGCCCGGTCATTGGCAAGGTGTGGATCGGTGTATTGCCCAACCAGAACACCACGGTGATTGGCCTGAGCAAATATGCACGGCTAACCGAATGGGTCATGGGTCGACCCCAGATCCAGGAAGAAGCCGTAGTGCAACTAGCGGATTTAATCCAGTCCAAGACCTTGCCCGACGGCCTGGCCATTGTCATGGAAGCGACCCACTTCTGCATGGGCTGGCGTGGCGTCAAGGACATGGACAGCAAGATGATTAACTCGGTCATGCGCGGCGCATTTTTAACCGACATGACGCTGCGCCGCGAGTTTCTCGCGCTCATTACAAAATAGCGCACAGTCGAAACTTGCTGCAATGCCACGCAACCACCGAAGTTTTAGAAGGAAACACCATGAAAAGCTTTATCTACACCAGGTAGTTATATTTAAGACGAGGCCGTCGGTCGACCCGAAGACGGCATTGCAGCTGGCACCCGGTGGGCCGATGTGCCGCAGACCTGGGCATGCCCGGAATGTGGCCTTGCCAAGGCCGACTTTGTGATGGTGGAGATCTAGCTATGGAAGCGGCTGGGTCTACTGGCGCTGGTGTGCGCCGACGCGGGAGACTTACACGCCAAACCGTCACTCTCCAACGCCCTGGCGCAGAAACGCCCGCCCGAACAGTTGGTCACCACGCCAGCGGCCAAGATGGCGCAGTCGCTAAACCTGACCCCGCTACCCAACACGACTGTGCAAGGCATCGACCTGGCGACGAAAACCGTTGCCCTCCGCCAGGGAGCACTGCGCTACGACCAATTGGTACTGGCCACCGGTGCGCAAGCTATTCGCATACCCCTGGGGGGTGACGCTGCCGATCACGTGTTGTCCGTCAACGCGTTGGCCCATTTCACGAAATTTCACGCGGGCCTTGCATGCGCGGATGCTGGTGGTTGCCATGTTGCCATCATGGGCGCTGGTCTGATTGGATGCGAGTTTGCCAACGACCTGGTCGCGGTTGGCCACCGGGTCAGCGTGATCGACCCTTCCACCGACCCGCTGTCAGCCTTGCTGCCCGCTGAAGCCAGCATGCAATTGCAAGATGCATTGAGCCATCGGGGTGTGACCTGGCACTGGGGCGCAACCGTGCTGGCAGTGCACTCGGCAACCTCGACAGCAGACACCGAGCAAACGCCTCCTGCGTGGCATTGCGGTGGACCGGTGGCTGCAGGCCAGCGCACCGCGCTGGTGTTTCCAACGATGCCGGTGAGGGTCAAAACGCCCGCCTTGCCGATCGTCGTGGTACCCGCTAGACCGGGTACACCGGGTATACCGGGTGCCTGGTGCAAAGTGGAAGACATTTCTTGGGAACGGCGGGCTCAGTACGCGGTTTTGTGCTGACCGGAGAACAAACCGCGCGGCGCGTTGAGTTGACGCGTTTGGTGCGTGAGGACTGAAGTCGAAAAACGCCAACATGGGCAGTTGCGGAGATGCACGGAAGTCGCGCAAATAGACGCAATTTATACAAGTCGTTTACGCCCGGTCTTTAAGTCTTTACGATTTTTTTAGACCGAAATTCCTACACTGGATCCCGACCGAAGCGCTACTCCCCTGGCTCCAAGTAAGGCGCAAGAGTGCACGGTTTGACATCAAAACAGTGAAGGGTATTCCATGAAAAAGTCCATCTTGGTCCGCGCGGCTTTGTCTGCCGTTGCCACCGTTCTTACCGTGGCAGTCAGCATTGCCATGGCGCCCTCTTCGGTGGTGCTGTCCGGCAACGCTGCATTGGGACAAATGGCGCACTCGGATACGTCGTATGTTGCAGCAATCACCGGGATGAACTTTGTGTCCATGCTGGGAGGAAACCCAAACTGGATTTTGCTGGTAGTGCTACTGCTCATCTGGGGTTCTTTGCTCTTCAAAAAAACCCCATGAACGGCACGCTCAACAGGACTACAACACCATGAAAAACATCGCATTTAGAATCGCATTGCTCGGCTCTATCGTGGCCCTTACCGCTTGTATGGGTAAGCCAGATCTGGAGGAGTTGGTCGAGATCAAGCCCAACGAAACTGCATTCATGATCAAGCTTGAAGGCGACACCAAGACCGGACAGGCTAAGTTCATGTCTGAGGAATTTTTGGAACAGAACAAAGTAGCCACCAAGCGCATCTCCATACCGCACCGTAAGCGCAGCACCGGTAACAGCAGCTATGACTACGAGTGGATTCCCACCGCCAAGCTGGTGACTGTGGACCGTACGCCAGTATCGCGCGAATGGACCAGCAACGAGAAAACCGGCACCAGCACCAAGAACGAGGGCATTCGCGTCGAATCGGTAGAGTCGATTGACTTCTCCATCGGAGTGGTGATGACAGCGTCTATTCCAGAAGACAAGGCGGCCAAATTTTTGTACAACTACGCCGGAAAAGCATTGAAAGATGTTGCCGACCAAGACATCCGAACCTATGTGCAAGCGGGCCTGTCACGTGAGTTTGGGGTACGCACGCTGGTAGATGGGCAGCATCAAAAGAAGGAGATCTTTGACGGGGTATTGATCGATACCAAGGCCCACTTTGCGAGTCTGGGTGTGATCATCAACAACTTGGGTTACGCCGAAGGGATGACCTATTCTGACCCAGCGATTCAGAAAGCCATCAACGACACGTATGCGGCACAGCAGTCGGTTCAAACAGCAAGAGCCCGTGTGCAAGAAGCCACGCAGACGCGCCTGGCAGCGGAAGAGTTTGCCAAGGCGCGCGAAGCGCAAGTGGCGAAAACACAGCTTGAAATAGAGGTGTTGAAAGCGCAGGCCATGGTGGAGTTCGCCAAGAATGTGAAGCCAGGCATGCTGCCCAGCATCGTGCCGCAGGGCAGCCAGCTTCTATTTGGTTTGGACAAACCGCTCAAGTGAGGTGACACGGTGTCGCGTGGGCTTACACGTCGCAAAGCGCAACGCACCGACGCGCGTGGGCACTGTCTCGCATGCGTCATCCCCAGCACTTCTCTTGGTGATTACCCTGTCACCGCTGCACGGCATGGCTTCTAGGATCGGCCTTTCCCAAGGGAGCATTCGCTTTTTTAAAAACCATGGTTAAGGAGATTGAGCATGAGAGTCATTCGGTTCAAACACCATCAATTGACAGCGCTGGTCGCTGCCAGTGTTCTGGCAGCATGCGGTGGCGGTAGCACAGAACCCCCACCCCCACCCGCACGCGGATCGTTGGTTGACACGCCAAACGTGCTGACCACGCTGACTGCTGCGCAAATCAATGCGAGCACCGCCAGCAGCGGCTTGCAGCCCATATCGGGTGCTGCCAAATGTGATGTCAAGGTGGTCGCGCTGAATTACAACACCGTGGGCGCAGCGGGTGAGTTGACCAACGCTTCGGGTGTGATGCTGGTTCCTGCTGGTACCTGTACCACGGCCTCCGCTCTGATCGCCTATGCCAAGGGCACTGATGTGCAAAAGCCGCGCACGCTGGCCAATCCAGCGGACCCCGAGACTTTTCTGCTGGCTGCCATGTATGCGTCGCAGGGTTATACAGTGGTTGCGAGTGACTATCTGGGGTTTGCCAAATCGGCCTACCCGTACCACCCCTATCTCCACGCGGATTCTGAAGCCAGTGTCGTGATCGATTCGGTGCGCGCTGCGCGCAACGCCGCAACGGCGGTGGGGGCGACTTTGTCCGGCAAAGTCATGGTTACGGGGTATTCCCAAGGTGGGCATTCTTCCATGGCCGCGCACCGTGCAATGGAGCGTGACAATGCCACTGAGATCAACGTGGTGGCGGGGGCGCACTTGGCGGGGCCGTACAACCTGTCGGGCTCAACCAAGATTCCCAACGCGATCGCAGGTGTGCAGTTCTTCGTGCCGTACATGGTTACGTCGTACCAAAAGATCTACAAGAATATCTACAGCAGCCCATCGGTCGCATTCAAGGCGCCCTATGACAGCTACATTGAAACTCTGTTGCCCAACCCTACGCTGACCTACACGACACTGGTGACATCGGGCAAGCTGCCAGGCGCCACCGGCGAGACGCCTAACCAGGCCCGTGATGCGGTGTTCCAGTTGGCGTTTACTGCGGATGTGCAAACCAATAGCAGCAGCCCGTTCTATCTGGCTGCCAAGAAAAACGACCTCTTGGGCTGGAACCCGAAGGCCAAGTTGCTGCTGTGTGGTGGCGCTGGCGACCCAACCGTGCCACCAGCGGTGCACCAGGTTGCCATGAAGGCGGACTTTGACAGCCGGGGTCTGACCAACGTAAGCTCGGTGGATGTTGATCCCATGGTGCAGGCAGTATTTGGCCCGGGCGGTAAGGCCCCAACGGACCCAACCACAGCAGCGTTCGGAAGCTACTATTCCAATTACCACGGCACTTACGAGCCTCCGTTCTGCCACGCACAAGCCAGAGCTGTTTTTGACCAGCTCAAATAGCCTGCGCGATCAGGAGAAAATGGGCGCCCGAAAGGGCGCTTTTTTTCGCGCCTGCGACGGACCACCGCTGATCCAACTGAACTGGTTTCTTTGATGATGCAACGCAACTTCTGAATATGAGCGTGATATCTGACATGGGTCGTTCTGGCGCACGGGGCAAGTTGCGCATCTATTTTGGCGCGGCGTCTTGTGTGGGCAAGACCTACGCCATGTTGGTGGCTGCGCGTGCATTGCAAGCCAGTGGTGTGGGTGTATTAATTGGTGTGGTCGATGCGCATGCCTGCCACAAAACAGCGGCGCTGTGTGATGGCTTGCCACGGCTGGCGCTGAATCCCACAGATGGTGAATTTGACCTAGACGCGGCCTTGCAGCGCAAGCCCGCGCTGATCGTTGTGGACGAGCTGGCGCACACCAATGCACTCGGTGCACGCCATCGCAAGCGCTGGCGCGATGTGGACGAGTTGCTGTTTGCCGGTATCGACGTCTTCACCACCGTGCGTGTGCAAGACCTGGAGAGCCTCAACGATGTGGTGGGTGGCATCACCGGCGCGCGTGTGGCCGAGACGCTGCCGGACTCGGTCTTTGACGCTGCAGACGAAGTGGTGCTGGTGGATGTGCCCCTGGACGAGCTGTTGGCCCGGCTTGCCGACCTTGCCAATCTGCCAGCGCCCCGGCAGGCTTTGGCGTCGCCGGGTTTTGCGCGCAAGGGCAATCTGATTGCGCTGCGCGAGCTGGCCTTGCGGCGCATGGCAGAGCGGGTGGAAGACGATGTGCAGGCCCACCGCATTGAGCAATCCATTGGCCCCGTATGGAAGACCGACACCGCTTTATTGGCCTGCGTAGGGCCGCTGGCGGGGGCGGAGCATGTGGTGCGCAGCACCGCCCGCCTGGCTGGGCAGCTCAATGCGAGCTGGCACGCCATCTACATCGAGACACCGCAACTGCGCCGTCTGGTCGGTGCCCGCAGTCAGCGTGTGCTCCAGACACTGAAGCTTGCCGAAAGCCTGGGTGCCACCACCGCGGTGCTGACTGGCAATGACATTTCGCAAACGATTGTGGACTACGCGCGCAGCCACAATTTTTCCAAGATCGTGCTGGGCCACAGCCACCGCAGTTGGGCCGATGCTTTCCCCTGGCACAAAGAGCATTTGAAGCGTATCGCCGCCTATGCGCCAGACATTGATTTGATCGAAATTGGGCGCTGGAGCAGCAACCCGGAGTTGGCTGCGCAGTCAGACGCAGGCAGCGCGGGCAACCATGCGGGCATGGAGCTTTCCGCCCTCGCGCGCACGGGCTGGCGCAGGCGCTACCTGTGGGCAGCGGGCGCGAGTTTGGCGACGGCACTGGTGGCTGTGCCGCTGTTGCCTTACCTCGAAACCGGCAACGTCGCGATGCTGTTCCTGCTGACGGTGGTTCTGGCATCGGTGCGGCTGGGCCAAGGGGCATCGGTCGTGGCCACCGTGGTGGGTGCCGTGGCCCTGGTGCTGTTGACCACCAAGTGGCGGTTTGCAATGGGTGATCTGCAGCACGTTGTCACCTTCCTGGTGATGCTGGCGGTGGGTCTGATCACCGGCAAGCTCACTTCTGATCTGCGCTACCAGTCGGGCGTGGCGACCGACCAGGCGGCACGGACGCGGGCCTTGTACGAGTTCTCGCGGGCACTGTCCGGGGCCTTGCAAACGGAGCAGATCTTTGAGATTACGCGAACCTTTGTGCAGCGCACGTTCAACGCCAAGGCCACGCTGTTGTTGCCCGATGGCGTGGGCGCCCTGCAGATGCCGGCAGTAACCCATGGTGATGACCACCGCGCACCCTCCATCAGCGCGCGTGACCTGGCCACCGCACAGGGCGCATTCGACCGGGCTACACCGGCTGGCGCCAGCACCGATACCCAGCCTGACAGCCACTTCTTTTATTTGCCGCTGGTAGCACCCATGCGTACCCGGGGCGTGCTGGCCATTGCGTTGGGCGACCAGCACTGGGTGATGGTGCCCGAGCGGCGCAAACAGCTCGACACCTTTGCCACGCTGGCCGCCATTGCACTGGAGCGTGTGCACTATGTTGAGGTGGCGCAAGACGCGCTGGTGGACATGGAATCCGAGCGTTTGCGCAACTCGCTGCTGGCCGCCATCTCGCACGATCTGCGCACGCCGCTGACATCGCTAGTAGGGCTGTCCGAATCGTTGGCGTTGTCCAGCCCGCCTCTGAATGTTTTGCAGTTGGAGTTAGCCGATGCCCTGCGTGACGAAGCCCTGCGCATGAGTGATCTGGTGACCAACCTGCTGGACATGGCGCGTATGCAAGGCGGCCATGTGCAGCTGGATATGCAGTGGCAGTCGCTGGAAGAGGTGGTGGGCAGCGCCCTGCGCGCCCGCGCATCGCTGCTGGCCCAGCACCAGGTTGTCACGGCGCTGGCCAGTGCCTTGCCACTGGTGTGTTTTGACGCGGTTTTGATTGAACGGGTGTTATGCAACCTGGTGGAAAACGCCGCCAAGTACACACCGGCGGGCTCGTGCATCACGCTAGCGGCGGAGGTCCAAGCCAATGTCGTACAGGTGTCGGTCAGTGACAATGGCCCCGGCGTTCCCAGTGGGCGCGAAGAGGCCATCTTCGAGAAGTTCACGCGCGGTGAGCGCGAGTCGGCCAAGCCGGGCGTGGGTCTGGGTCTGTCCATTTGCCGCGCGATTGTGCAAGCCCATGGTGGCAAGATAGGGGTCCGGCAAAGCCCCGGCGGGGGTGCAGCATTTGTCTTTGCGCTGCCGCTGGGTGTGCCCCCCACCATGCCATTGCTAGACGACGCTGAATAAGGAAACAAGCGACACATGAAACTGCTGATACCCCTACTGCGATGCGCACCCCATGGCTGAACCGCAATTGCTTGCGCTGCTGATTGAAGACGAGCCGCAGATCCGCCGCTTTGTGCGCATGGCGCTGGAGGGCGAAGGCTGGCTGGTGGAAGAGGCCGGTACCCTGCGCCGCGGCCTGATTGACTCCGGCACGCGCAAGCCCAACCTGATCGTCCTAGACCTGGGCCTTCCCGATGGGGATGGTGTGGCCTTCATCCTTGATGTGCGCAAATGGTCTACCGTGCCCATCATTGTGTTGTCGGCCCGCACCAAAGAGGCTGACAAGGTCAGCGCGCTGGATGCAGGGGCCGATGATTACCTGACCAAGCCCTTTGGTGTGTCCGAGTTGTTGGCCCGGGTGCGCGCTACCATACGCCGCCAGCGACCGCCGGAGTGCGCGAGTGGGGATGGCGTGGTGCGCTTTGGCGAGGTGGCGGTCGACCTGGCTGCGCGCCTGGTGACCAAGTCCAAACAAATCGTGCATCTGACGCCGACCGAATACCGCCTGCTCAGCGTGCTGGTGACGAATGCCGGAAAAGTGGTGACCAATCCGCAGTTGCTGCGCGAGGTGTGGGGACCAAGCCATGCGCAAGATGGGCACTATCTGCGCATCTACATGGGGCATTTGCGGCAGAAGCTGGAGGATGACCCGACCCAGCCCGTATTCCTGATCACTGAGACGGCTGTGGGCTACCGGCTGCTGTTGCCGTTGTAAACCTTGACCACCATGCTTACCATTTCGTGTGCTGTGCTGCCCCCCAAGGGGGCGTGTTTTGCCTTGGGACGGCTCCGCGGCAAAACCGCATTTACGCCGACGGCCCGGCCGCAGCCTTGCGTTCCCTGTTCTTGCGCCGCGCATCCAGGTGCCAGGCCAAAAATGGCAGCAGCAAAATCGAACCCGGCAACGCCCAGATGATCAGGTAGGGATAAACGGCGGACGCGGCGCGCAGCATGATCTTGAGTTCTTGCCGGTCTTGTGCCGTCCACTTGGTGCCGTTGCGCGGCTTCATCAACAGGGGAATGGCGCCCTTGATCTTGCCTAGCTCGGTGCGCATGCGGTTCTTTTCGCGGCTGTTGCTGGCCAGAAAAGAACCAAACCACCGGGGTGCCCGGGCCATGCGTGACTGGTACGAGATGGTCTGGTTGGGGTCAAAAGCAGGCAACTCAACCGGCTTGGCAGCGGCATCTGCGGGAGATTTTGACGGTTCGGAGGAGCCCATGGGCAGATTATCCGCCATGCCATCACTACCACCGCCGCTCACAGAGCGCTAAGCCCTATGTGCAGCAAATCCCGCCAGCGACGCCAATTGCGCCAAGCGAAAAATCCCCAGCGCGCGGAGCGCAGCAGTGTGCGTGGCCGCCATATGGCAAGTGTCACACCCGCTACTGCAACTACACCGGGGTGCGCCATCATCCACACCCGCACCAGATGCAGTAGTGCACGTGCGCGGTCTACCTTATCCAGTGCATCGTGCAGCGGGACCAATTCACGTGCCAACTGTGCACGTTGCGCGACGATGCGCTCATGCAGCCGCCCGCGCTGCACATACAACTCAACGAGTTTTGCGTCCATGGTCTTGGGCAGAAGCAGCTTTGAGTTGGCGCAGGTCTTCCTTCAGCTCTGCCAAGCTGGCGTTGAACAGCGGTTCGGCGTGCTCCTTATTGCCGCGCAGCAAGATATAGATGCACAAGGCCGCAAGCCAAGCAACGGCCGTCGCCATCCAGACCACGACCAATCGCTGCTCCCAGAACAGTATGGTCAGGCCAATGGTGGTCAATATCAGGCCTATGCCGACGCAAAAAAGCAGCGCCTGTGCCAGCAGCAACTGCCGCAAAATGGTGGCACGAGCGACCTGTAGCTCATTGCCCAGCAGTTCCATCCGCGTATGCACAACCTCCAGCAGTGTGGTGGCTTTGTGTTGGACGGCACCCCAGGCGCTGCCGCTGTCTTGCGCAGTTTCCATGCGGAACGTTGCTCAGTGCGTGTGGATCAGCGGCGACCGAGCAGCAGGCCGAGCAAAAAGCCGACGCCTGCGCCAATGCCCACAGCTTGCCAGGGCGACTCGTGTACGTAGTCATCGGCCGCACGTGCGGCGGCACGGGTCTTGTCGATCAAGGCTGCCTCGGCAGCATCCAAACGGATACGTGCGCCCAACAGACGGTCCTGGATGCGCACGCGCAGGTTGGCGATTTTTTCGCCGGTCTGGTCTGCGGTAGCCTTCAGAATGTCTTCTGCGTCGGCAATAACGGCCTTGATATCGATAACAAGTTTTTCTTGTGAAGTCATGGTGGAAGGATTGGTTTCAGACATGGCGCCTCTTTCAAAATTTTCTAAGAACGGAGCCACAGCGTAGCAGATTCATGCCCCCCAGTGAGTGGGAGAGCGCACATAGCGACGAAGTAGCCCCGGCTTCCGAGCGTGCGCCTTTGGCCTTACTTCTTGCGCTTAACTACTGCGTTTTGTTTAGCGTCTTCGCTGCGCGCAAAGGTCACCACGCCGTTGCTCACCTTGCCCATGACCAGCATGTTCTTGGTAATGGCGTCCTTGTCGTTCAGGCTGAAGGGGTGTTCGTAGGTGGCCACCACGCCGTAGTAAATGCGGGAGATGTTTTCCAGCGCAGCCTTTACAACAGGACCGGTCGGATTGCCATCGCGCACGCTAAACAGCGAGAACGCCAGCAGATACATGCTGTCGTACCCCTGGGCGGCGGCCATGGGCACCGCCATGGCTTGCTTGAATTTGCGCTTGTAGGCTGTCAGAAATGAGGCCCTGCGTTCGTTGCTGGGTTCGGCAATAAAGGTTTGCGCCATCATCGCGCCCTCGGCCGCGTCCTTGGCGCCGTTGATAAAGAAGGGGAAGGACAGCGGCCAGGCGCCGACCTGGGGTACCTTCCACTTCAGCTCCTTGCGGCCATTGGCAATGACGGCGTTTTCCACGCCCACCGTGTAGCTGAAGACCACGTCGGCACCGGCATCGCGTGCCGCCTTCAATTCCTCGCGCAGGTCTTTGACGCCCAGCGCAAAGCGGGCCACGTAGACGGGCTTTAACTCCTTGGCGGCCAAGGCGGCTTCTACGTCCTTTAGGCCGGCGTCGCCGTAACCCGTGGTGTCTGCAAAGATGGCGACGCGGCTCCACCCGCGGCGCACGATGTCTTCCACCACATAGGGCGCCTGGATGGCGTCGCGCGGCGAGGTGCGAAAGATGTAGCTCTCGGGCGCCGGGTATTTGGCCGTCAGCGGCGTACCGGTGGCGCAGTTAATGATCAGCGGAACCTTGGCGTTTTGGAAGACCTCCAGCGACTTCTGCGCCACACCGGTGTTGCAAAAGCCCAGCGTGGCCGCCACGCCTGCGGCCGCCAGTTCCTGGGAGCCCTTGAGTCCCACGTCCGGGTTGCCCTGGTCGTCTTTGACGACCAGCTCCAGTTGTCGGCCCATGTAGCCGCCCACCGCGTTGATTTCCTCCGCCGCCAGTTGCACGCCTTGCAGCATCTGTACGCCAAAGTCAGACGAGGGGCCGGTGAACGGCCCTATCACTCCCACTTTCAAGGTGGCAGCGGTTTGCGCCTGGGCGGCTAGCGCTACGCACAGGGCGACGGCGCTGATCAGGCGGGTGGTCCACAGTCTGGTTTTGTACATGTCTTGTCTCCGCATCGGTGTTATCTGACCAGTCTAAGCAGGTCATCGCTAAGCGGCGTGGTGGATTACCCTTGGCTGCGTTTTCCCGTAAGGTGGGCGTCAGACAGGAATGTACTTGGGAAAATACCCCGCTAGCCCTCGCAGAATATGCGCGAGTAGCTATCAATTTAATAGTATTGTGCCGCTACCAAGCCATGCCGCACAATGCAGCTTCACCATTTTGAAGGGGTATGGGCTTTGACACGACCACCACTGCGATCCGTGTGGGCACTGGCCATCACGCTGTCTCTGGGGGCCGCCGTGTCGCTGGGCATCACCCGTTTTGCCTATGGCCTGCTGTTGCCTGCCATGCGTGTGGACCTGGGCTGGAGCTATACGCTGGCCGGGGCCATGAACACGGCCAACGCGCTAGGCTATTTTCTGGGTGCCCTGCTGACCCCGTGGCTGTTGAATCGGGTGGGCGCCAGCACCTTGTTGTGGGGCGGCGCTTTTCTGGCCAGCCTTTTCATGGGCTTGAGCGGTTTCTTCACCACCGCCGAGCCCCTGCTGGTGCAACGCTTGCTGGCTGGCGTGGCCAGTGCTTTTGTCTTCATCGCCGGTGGCTTGCTGGCGGCCCGGTTGGGTGCGCATGCGCCTAAGCGGGGTGGCCTGCTGATTGGTCTGTATTACGGCGGCACGGGCGTGGGCATTGTCTTGTCGGCCGTGCTGGTGCCCTGGGTGCTGGAGCAGGCGGGCACCCAGTTGTACGCCTGGCGTTGGGCCTGGTGGCTGCTGGCACTGGCCTGTGTGTTGGCCAGCGCAGCGCTGCTGTGGCCGGCCCGGGTGATGGCCAACGCAGCATTTCCCGCTGTGGATGCGCCAGGCGGCGCGCAGCAGGTGCAGCACTTTCGCTGGCGCCCGTTTGGTTTTGCGCTGGGTGGCTACACGCTGTTTGGCATGGGCTATATCGGCTACATGACCTTTGTCGTGGCCCTGCTGCGCGAACAAGGAAGCAGCGCGCTGGCCGTGACCGTGTTTTATGGTTTGCTGGGGCTGGCGGTGATGGCCTCGTCACGCATCTGGGCCGGGCTGCTGGACCGCCATAAAAATGGCCACGCCCTTGCCAAGCTGAACGCCCTGCTGGGCGTGGCGACCATCCTGCCTGCGCTGACACAGTCCTGGCCGGTGGTGCTGGCTTCGGGCCTGCTGTTTGGTGCGGTGTTTTTATCGGTAGTGGCGTCGACCACGGCGCTGGTGCGGCACAACCTGCCACCCAGCGCGTGGGCGGCGGGTATCAGCGCTTTCACCACGGTGTTTGCTGCGGGCCAGATCATTGGGCCGACCGTGGTGGGCTGGATTGCTGATGGGCCCGGAGGGCTGGCGCGCGGGTTGGTTGTATCTGCTTTTGCGCTGTGGGCTGGTGCTGCATTGGCGTGGTGGCAGAGGGCGCTGTAGGGTGGTTTAAGTCGCCAAAGGCCGGTGGGTAAGGTCCTGATCGAGCCAATCCCCAACTTCGATCTCAGTCGCACTATCTTCAAGACCTTGGAAGGTAAAGCAGCCCGCTTCGTAATGACCACCCGGGTAGGCAAGCGCACCCGCTGGGACGCCGCTGCTACCCAGGCCGTGCAGACGAATGGCTCACCACGCTGATACCGGTGCGTGTCAGCGAACGGAGGGCGACGCATTCGCCTCTGACCTGATCGGCACCATCGCCGGTCAGAAGGTTAACGCCGATCCGCGACAATCGACGCTCTACAAAAAAACGCCATGCAAACCAAGACTTTCTCCATCCTCACTTTTCTCCTCGCGATCGCCGCTGGCACCCTGGTTCCTAGCTCGGCATCCTTCGCGGCCAAACACCAGGTTACCAAACCCGCGTCTTCCAAGAGAGCCGCTGCAGCAGCGAACGCCCTACCGCCACTTGCCGCCCAGACATCCCTGGCGGGCAGCCCTCCGGCGCTGCCTGCCAAGGCATGGCTGCTGATGGACTCCGACTCCGGCGAAGTGCTCGCCTCGGCCAACGCGGACGAGCCCCTGCCACCGGCTTCGCTCACCAAGATGATGACCAGCTACCTGGTCGAGCAGTCGCTGCGCGCCGGCAAGCTCAAGCCAACCGACCTGGTCTCGGTCAGCCAGAACGCGTGGTGCCGGGGGTCGAGCACCGAGTCGTGCATGTACCTGCCGCTGAACAGCCAGGCCACGGTGATAGACATCCTGCGCGGCATCATCATCCAGTCGGGCAACGACGCGTCCAAGGCGATTGCCGAGCACATGGCCGGCTCCGAAGAGGGCTTTGCCAAACTGATGAATGCAGAAGCCCAGCGCCTCGGTATGGCGCACACGCATTTCGTGAACGCCACAGGTCTGCCTGCACCGGAGCACAAGTCTTCTGCGCGTGACCTCGCGATCCTCGCGCGCGCCATCATCCGCGACAGCGTTGACTACTACCCGATCTACGCGGAACGCGAGTTCAAGTACAACGGTATCAAGCAAGGCAACCGTAACGCCCTGCTCTACACCGATCCCACCGTTGACGGACTGAAGACTGGCCACACCGAAGAGGCCGGCTACTGCCTGGTCACCTCATCCAAGCGCAACGACATGCGCCTGATCACGGTCATCCTCAACACCAACAGCGCTCAGGCGCGCGCTGACCAGAGCCGAACGCTGCTCGGTTGGGGCTTTAGCAACTTCGAGAAGGTGACCCCGATTCAACCGAACACCGTGGTCACGACCGCCAAGCTCAGCTTCGGCAAGGCCGACATGGTCGACGCCGGTCTGGGAGCGCCGTGGACGCTGACCGTGCCGCGCGGCCAACAGGTGCAGACCGCGGTAGAGCTCAAGCCGGGCCTGGAGGCGCCGGTGACCAAGGGATCTGTGATCGGCAAGGTGGTCGCGACTTCGAAGGGTAAGCCGGTGGGCGAAACCTCGCTCGTTGCGCAGGCCGATGTAGAGCGCGCGGGCCTGCTGCTGCGGACGTGGCAGCATGTGGCCAAGTTGTTCGGGAAGTGAATGTTGGTTGGTCAGTGAGACGCTGATGACCCGTACATACCCGGTTTTTCGGCCTTTATTTCTGGCATGAGCGGTTTTAGCGCTCACGGTACTTGTGGTATCCATTGACCGTTAGGGGATGTGCCATGCAGATCGACCGCTACAACCACTTACTTTTCCCACGCGAGGCCAGTTCTGGCACCAGTAACAGTAATCCGGCTGCGACTGGCAAGGATGCTTCGCCGTCTGCCGTTGTTGGCGCATTTGGCGCGGTGCGGGCGACCACCAGTTGGCGGTAGACCTGCAATGCAGGCACGTTCACGCAGATCTCGCTGAACAAAGACGGCGTGTTGGTGGCCAACAAAGCACAGCCCGCCGCAAGCCAAGACAAACAACCCGATTTTGTCGCCCTGGCCGTTTCAGCCATGCGCGAATACAGCGACGAGCACGATCGCCAAAAAGTGCGCTCAACAACCAAGACCGCAGCCGGTACTGTTGCGCCGACTGAGACGCACTGGAGTGCGTTCAAAGGCCTGCAACAGATTGCGGCCAAGTTCCACGTGTTCGCTTAAATGGCGCACTGCAGGCTGACCGCCTGCAAAGGTTCACCCGTCTTCGTGTCCTGCACCACCAGATTGATTTGCCGCGGATGTGTTGGTGTCGCCGCAATGGCGACAAAGCCCAGCGTCTGCGCACCCTGATAGCGCCCCACCGGCGTGTACTGGCGCACCACAAAATCGTGCTGCAAAAACTCGCCCCGGTTTTCACCCGCCTTCACGCGCGAGTTGTGGCCGTGCTCGGTTACGGTCCAATAAGCGCTCCACTGCGCCCCATCTGCGACTGGCGTGACGCGGGCTGAAAACTGGTCAACACCATCGGTCTGTTGCAACGCGATGGTGGCACGTGCGGGTTCGGCGGATGCGGGTCCGTTTCGTTGCGCGCCTCTCCACTGCGGCCAGTCGCGCCCGTTGCGTACAAACTGCGGGGTGTAGATGCTGCTCAGATGGTTGGTGTTGGCCAACTCGCGTTGCCGCTCGGTGTTGGCAGTTGTCGCAAACCTATCGACCCAGCCGATATAGTCCCAGTAGCCCACATGGAATGCCTGCGCCACTACGGCC
>NZ_JANXUQ010000037.1 GCF_025356155.1 Rhodoferax sp.
ATAGCCCGGCGCGATGTCGGTGGTCAGCGGGCCCAGCGTGTAGAACGGCGCTTCGTCGCAGTGCTTCAACTGCTCCGTCATATTGGCCTGCACCATGTGCATGGGCACGTGGCCGGGGCCTTCGATCATGACCTGCACGTCCTGCTGCCAGGCCTTTTTGGTCAGCTCGCCCAAGGTGCGCAACTCGGCAAACTGGGCCTCGTCATTCGCATCAGCACCCGAGCCGGGACGCAGGCCGTCGCCCAGCGAGTAGCTGACGTCATAGGCCCTCAGAATCTCGGTCATCTCGTCGAAGTGTGTGTAGATGAAATTCTCTTTGTGGTGGGCGATGCACCACTTGGCCATGATGGAGCCGCCGCGCGACACGATACCGGTCACGCGGTTGGCGGTCAGATGAATAAAGGCAAGGCGCACGCCGGCGTGCACGGTGAAGTAATCGACGCCCTGCTCAGCCTGTTCGATCAGCGTGTCGCGGAAGATTTCCCAGGTCAGGTCTTCGGCAACGCCACCGACTTTTTCCAACGCCTGGTAGATGGGCACCGTGCCAATCGGCACCGGCGAGTTGCGGACGATCCAGTCGCGCGTGGTGTGGATGTTTTTGCCGGTGGAGAGGTCCATCACGGTGTCTGCGCCCCAGCGGATGGACCAGACCAGTTTTTCCACCTCTTCTTCGATGCTCGACGTGACGGCCGAGTTGCCGATGTTGGCGTTGATCTTGACCAGGAAGTTGCGGCCAATGGCCATGGGCTCCAGCTCGGTGTGGTTGATGTTGGCGGGGATGATGGCGCGGCCGCGGGCGATCTCGCTGCGCACAAACTCGGGCGTCATGATCTTGGGAATGCTGGCGCCAAAGCTGTTCCCGGCCAGGCGGGCTTCGCGTTCGGCGTTACCCAGGTACTGCTCCATCCATTCGAGCTTCTGGTTCTCGCGGATGGCCACGTATTCCATCTCGGGGGTGATGATGCCTTTACGGGCATAGTGCATCTGCGTTACGTTGCCGGTGTGGTTGGCACCGCTGCGGGCACGGCGTGGCTGGCGCTGCAGGCCGGCGGCCTGGGCGCGCAGCGCAGCCAGTGCATCGGTCTCGCCATTTTTCAGGCCATCGTCCAGCGCAAAGGGCTTGCGGCCTTCATACAACTCGGTGTCGCCGCGGGCATCAATCCAGCTCTGGCGCACCAGCGGCAGGCCTTGGCGTACATCGATGTCGGCAGCGGGGTCGGTATACGGGCCGGAGGTGTCGTACACCGTGACGGCCTCGCCATTGCTCTGCATGATTTCGCGCATCGGCACCTGGATGTCGGGGCGGCTGCCGGGCAGATACCGTTTGGTGGAAGCGGGAAGCGGCTCGCGGGTGAGGCGGATGAACTGGGCTAGTTTGTCGGGTGCGTTCACGTTCTGGTCTCCAGAGTTAAGAACCCGAAGACAACAAGAAAAAACAACCAGCCCCGCGAACCCTGAAAAGATGTTGCAGCCCAAACGGCGCTCGACCGTCGGCTACTCTGCACTTCTTACGCTGGTATGAACCAGATCAAGTTCACGGGTTTGGAATCCATCTCAGCGCAACCACTGCGCACCCCGGGCAGGGCGGAGTGTACGACAAACTCGAATTTGGCCTTGCACGAATGACTGCCCCTCATACGTCAGGGGTTAGAGCGACCGCCTCTATCAAGCGCACAAAAATAGGGAAGTTGGACTTCAGAGTACGCTTTCCGCACTGCGACATTCACGTCATACCCATGGTCGCCAAGCCGCCCGCCAAGCGCTTTCTCCAACAGGACGATAGTTGCCCCTTCGAAAAAATTGGTGCAATGCGAGTACACCGTCTGCACATCGTCGAGAAAGATTTTTAGGCCAGCTTCCGGGTCATTTGAATCTGCTGCCCCGAAAACAGCAGAGTTTGCGACGAGTTCCGCCGCGAGATTGAGGTTGTTGCCGACTGTCCCGCCAAACAGAACTTCCAGCTGCGCACCTTCAGTTGCAGCCTCCCAATTCGCGCCCAACTCTGCGGCCGAATAGTGAAATGCAAAGGAGTTTCTAACACGAAAAATTGAGTTGCTATTGTTGTTGAAATACCTCTTCAATGCAGCCAGCGACGCGGCTGCATCCGCATGTAGAAGTGTTGCAATGCTTTCCGAGAGTTTTGGTCCAAACCAGGCCGAGCGGAGTGACTCTCAGGCCTCGCACAGCTTGCCAGCAAGCACCCGTGCATAAATCATCGACTGCACGCCATTCGCCGCGTTTGTGATGTTCGACACGTCGTCGCCAACGTGGCTGTGCAAACACCACGCGAAGACCTTATTCAAGGAGTTAATCTCATTGAGCACGTGCCCACTCAGAAACAAAAAATTGCGCTCCGAGCCTGATAGCGCTGCAAGTCGTTCAGTAGGAATTGGAATCCTGCGAACCCGTATGGTGGAATCTGGAATCGTAGACTCCACATCGCCAGCGTTAGACACCACTCATCACCGCATCCATCGCGGCAACAATGTCATGCGCATATTCGCGCACCGAGCCCGCCTTGGCTTTGAGATGCCGCTTGTCCAACGGCGCGGACTCGAAGGGCACCAGCATCAGGCTTTGGCCCTGTACGACCAGCACTGGGCAGAGACGGCGCGGCAAACTGGTGGCGGGGAGGGCTGTAACCGCCAAGGGCACCACCATGCGCGTGGCAAGGGCTTTCAACAGGTCACTTTGAATGTCCACTACAAACGGGTAACTGTCCCGCATGCGAGGACTTGGGTTGGGGTACACGTCGTACTGCATTACCAGACACGCAAATCGTCGCACCAAAGGCCGTGTTTCTCAAAACGAGTGTTCTGCTCTTCAATCCATACCTTGTGGGTTTGGTTGAAGGCCTTTTGCCTCTCACCCAATGTCTTATTTTGCTTGGCGGATTTCAAGGCTTCAAATTGCTGCACTGACAAGATGACACTATCGACGCGACCATCTTTCTCCACAAAAACGGGCGCCGTCTTGGCTTGGGCGCATATATAGCCGAAGCGGTTTTTGGCTTCAGTGGCAGTCACTTGCATGGCATCAACTCCGAGAAACAGCGATTAGCCATTTTAGCCATTAAGCGAACGCACCACAATGTGCGAACCGAAGTAGTTCACTACGCCGCGTGGACGAGTCCGAGCACCTTACTTCAGGGCCACAATTGCTGACTGCGTTCCGCGCACGGCCAGCAATTGCCAGGCTGAGAGAACGAACGTGCCGATCAAAAGCGCTATCGACACGGGCTGAACGAACCGCTCGTTGCCGACCAACAGAAAGCCCGAATGGATAGCACAGGTCAAAAAACCCAGTGCTGCCAGCAGCTTGTAGAAGAACATCCCGGCATGAAGATTGGCCACCACGCGGCTGTGCGCATACAGCACCAACGCAATGATGGGAATATTCAGCAGCAGATTGCCCTGGTTACCACCGGGTATCAGGAAAAGCTCCCACTCGTGCCAGAAGGCGGCGTCGATCTGGTGCGTGATGAGCACAGTGGCGTTGGCCAGGAAAAGCCCATGCAGGCGGGAGGTGTTGGTCATGAATGTCCTTTAGCGCCAGTTACACATTTCGAAAGCCGGCTGCCTGAGTTGCAAACTGCCGCTGCAAATCGGCAACCGGCAAGCGGCCATCAAGCCGAACAACGGGGCAGCGGCGCACCGCAAGCCATGCATTGTGCTTGGCCAAACTGCGACCTTCTGGTGGCCCGGCGTCATATTGCGATGCCCACGCCAGGAAGGCGGGCTCTGCGCGCCCCCAGCGCTCGGTCTCGCGTCGGACCAGGCGCGCAAGCCGAACCTCGGTCGGCGTGTACAGAAAAACGATGGTATCAAAAGCGTCTTCTATCTCCGCTCCCCAGCCCATCACAGACCCCGCGACGGCGCAAGCATGATGCTGGTCCAGCGCATCCACCAGCATCGCCCTGCGTTCCGCCGGCGGGCGCTGCTGCGCGAAAGGGGGTTGGGTAGGCAGCCAGAAGAAGTGGTCCGCTTCGAGAAAGGCAGCCTGATTCTGCTCTGCCAGAGTCTGCGCTAGCGTGCTGGTGCCAGACCCGGCTGCACCGGTGATCAGAACCCGCATCAGGCCACCGGTCCTCGGAACCGCTTTTCCTTGTCATACGGAAACACGTCATGCACATGGCCCGCCTGGATGCGGTCCTTGTGGCTTTGCCAGAACGAGGCTTCCAGCAAATCAGAATGGTGTTGCATGAAGATGCTGCGCACGGCGGGGTTGCCCAACAGGAACGGGCCGAAGGTCTCGGGAAACACATCCTTGGGGCCTACGCTGTACCAGACCTCGCCGGACATTTCATCCTCTTCATTGCGCGGCTCGGGCACCTTGCGGAACTTGCAATCGCTGATGTATTCGATCTCGTCGTAGTCGTAGAACACGACCTTGCCGTGGCGGGTGATGCCAAAGTTCTTCCACAGCATGTCGCCCGGGAAGATGTTGGCGGCGACCAGGTCCTTGATGGCGTTGCCGTACTCGACCACACCACGCTCGATCTGCTCACGTGCACGCAACGCCACCGGGCTCACGTCGGCGGCATTGGCGCCACCGGCGTCGAAGGCCTCTTGCAAGTAGATGTTCAGCGGAATCATGCGCCGCTCGATGTAGACGTGTTTGATAATGACCTCGGTCGTACCGTCGCCATCACGGTCGCTGATCTCCAGCTGGCTGGGCGCGAACTTCTCAATCTCGGCAATCAGTTCGTCGCTAAACCGGTCGCGCGGAAAGCCCACCTCGCTGTACTCCAGCGTATCGGCCATGCGGCCCACACGGTCGTGCTGTTTGACCAGTAAATACTTGCCCTTGATCTGCTCGCGGGTCGTGTCCTTTTGCGGCGGGTAGTAGTCTTTGATGACCTTGAACACGTAGGGGAACGACGGCAGGTCGAACACCAGCATCACCATGCCCTTGATGCCGGGTGCGATGCGGAATTTGTCGGTGCTATGGCGCTGGTGGGCCAGCAGGTCGCGGTAAAACAGGGTCTTGCCCTGCTTGGCCAGGCCCAGTGCGCTGTAGATTTCGTTGCGTGGCTTGCGCGGCATCATGCTGCGCAAGAACTGCACGTAGGCCGACGGAATTTCCATGTCCACCATGAAGTAGGCGCGTGCAAAGCTGAACAGCATCAGCAGGTCGTCCTCGCCAAACAGCGCGGTGTCTATGACCAGCCTGGAGCGCTGCGCCGGGCTGTCTTCCACCGTGTCGCCCGTTGTGTCGCGCGCACCCACTGTGCGATCAGCAGCAAGCGATTTGGTGTGCAGGATGGGCAACGCAAACGGGAACTCGTTGAAACCGTTGATCAGCTTGCCGACGATGTAGCAACCCTTGTTGCGAAAGAACAGCCCCGTCAAAACCTGGATCTGGAAGTTGGCGCGCAGCTTGGCATCACCTAGGCGCTCCATCATTGCGGTTTGCACCAGGGCGCAATAGTGCTCCAGATGATCAAAGGGGCGCTGCAGGTCAAAGTCCATGACCATGGCCACCAGCACGCTGGTCATGGTGTCGCGCGTCGGGTAGTAAGAGCGGTAGGTGGGGCGCTTCTTGGATTCGTCATTTTCAATGTACTCGGTGCTGACTGCCGGGCGCACAAAGATGAAATCGTTCTGGAAATAGCTGCGGTGCAGGATCTTGGTGGTGACCGAGTTGAAGAAGGTCTCCGCCAGCTCGGGCTGGTGGTGGTTGACCAGCAGGCCAATGTAATGCAGCTTGATCTGCTGCCAGATGTCCATGGACTGGTCGCCTGCCTTGAACTCGCGCTCCAACCGCCTGGAGCACTCCTTGACCCTTAGATCGTAAAACTCAATGCGCTCGCGTTGCGCCCGCTGTTGGCCATGCCAGTCCGCCGTCTCGAAGCGGTGCTTGGCGCGGGCGCTTTCGGTGCGGAACAGCTGGTAGTGGCGGTTGAAGCCGTCCATCATCGCCTTTGCGATGTCGTAAGCAATTGAAGAGTCCAGGCGGGTGGGGAACATATTGCTCACTTTTTAATAGCTACTGGCGCAATATTGGCGAGGGCTAGCGGCCTATTTTCCTTAAGCGAATCAGTGGCGGGCGATCAGGCGCACGCCCGAAAGGGCCTGGCGGTACAACGCGTCCAGGTCATCGGTACCGGTTACCGTCATGTGCAAATCCTGTATCAAGCCGTCCTGCAGGCCGTAGACCCATCCGTGCAGTGTGACGTCTTGCCCGCGTGCCCAGGCGTCTTGTACTACGGTGCTTTGGGCCACATTGACCACCTGCTCGATGACGTTGAGTTCACACAGCGCTTCGGCGCGGCCGTGCTCGGGCAGGGCTTCGAGCAAATGGCGGTGGCGGTCACGCACGTCCTGTACGTGGCGCAGCCAGTTGTCGGCCAGTCCAATGCGCGCGCCTTCCAGCGCGGCCTGCACGCCCGAGCAACCGTAGTGGCCGACCACCATCACATGCTGCACCTTGAGCCGCTCCACCGCAAACTGGATGGTGGACAAGGCATTGAGGTCGGAGTGCACCACCACGTTGGCCACGTTACGGTGTACGAAGATCTCGCCCGGCTCCAGCCCGGTGATCTGGTTGGCGGGCACGCGGCTGTCGGAGCAACCTATCCACATATAGCGAGGTTTTTGCTGGGCCTTTAAGCCAGTGAAGAATCCTGGGCGCTCGGCCTCCATGCGCGCAGCCCAGGCGCGGTTGTGGGCAAAAAGATCGCTGAGTTTGTCTGCCATGGTTTCCTTCTAGTCAATTTGGGGACAGAGCTTGCGCCGCGCGCCGCGGTCTGTCCCGCAACATTATTTCTTATTCAAAGAGCTGCGCACGTTCCAGTCCAGCAGGCCGTAACGGGCCCGCTCCTGGTGGTCGTCTTGTGCGTTGAACTGGCAGGCGGTTGCACTGGGTGCGCCAGGCTGCACAGGCGCCCCACTGCAAGCGAAAGAGTTCTTGTTACCCAGTTGCCATTGGCCCTGGGCATTGCGTGCCTCTCCAGTGAAGAACATCGTGCGTGGCGCATCTAGCGGGTTGGTGGCCTGCGGCGTGCGCAGCAGGTTGCGCCCGGCGTTGATATAGGGGCCATCCACCCCCACCAACGGCAGCAGGGTGTTGAACATGTCGCGGTGGCTGGCGGGCAGCGCCTGCTGCGGGCCGCATTGCAGGCCCTCGCCCCATATCACGAAGGGCACCTGGCGCTGCAGGTAGCGGCGCTGCGCATCGGCATACATGCCAAACGAGCGCACATTGTGGTCGCCGGTGGCCGCGATGATGGTGTTGGCCCTGAGCGGGCCCTTTTGCACGTCCTGAACAAAACCGCCCAGCAGGTCGGCGGCGTAGTGGTAAGTGTCCAGATTGAGCAGCAGTGTGTCAGACGTGGTCTCGCCCTTCCACAATGCCATGTCGCGAGGCACACGTTTGTAGTCGCTGGGCAGGTCGTAAGGAGGGTGGTTGGTGCTGGTCAGCACGAACACAAAGATGGGCTTGTCTGCAGGCTGGGCGGCCAGACGCTTGGTCAAATACTTGAAAACATAGCTGTCCCACACGCCCCAGATGCCGAGGGTGGCGTCGGGGTACTGTTCCTTCAGCGTATTGGCATCGACCACTTCGTCAAAACCCTGCACCGCCAAGACCCGGTTCAAATCGCGCCAGCCGGAGCGGGCCGAGGTGACGAACAGCGTTTGGTAACCAGCCTCCTTGATCACCTTGGGGATCGCCCACGGAATGGGCTTGCGCCCCACATCGCCCATCGTCAATGGGGTGATGGGTGAGGAGAAGAGGATGGCCTCCAGCGAGGGGTGGGTGCCGGGCTGCGCGGAGTCGAAGTTGCTGAAGTGGCAAGCCTTGCTGGAGTCGGCCAGTGTGGGCGCCATGCGGCCCAGCACGTCGAATTTGGCGCTTTGGTAGAGCATGGGCTCGGCGCTGAAGGACTCCATCAGGAAGAAGATCAGGTTCTTCTTGGGCGTACCCGCGGGCAGTGCCTCATGCGCGGTCAGGGCCGCTTTGACGTCTGCATCGTTGCCATTCGGCATGCCCAGCACATCGGCGGCTGCCAGCGGCGAATCAAAGCCCATCGCCTTGAGACCCGCCGATGGGTTCTGCAGGTTTTGTGATGCGCCCCGGCTGTCCCACGCGTACTTCAGCGCGATGGGGCCGTTGGGCACCATGTCGTTCAAAAACTGCGAGGTGGTGACGGTCAAGTGCTGGCGCTGCAACGCCATCTGGCGGACCGTGCCCTTGCCGGCCAATACCAACGCGAAGAAGATAGCAGTGATCAGCACCAGTTGAACGGCGACCGCGCGCGATTGCAACGCAGCATCTGGCTTGAGCATCGCCACCAGGAAGCGGTGCAGTGCGACCGTGGCAAGGGTCAGCAGCACCGCCAGCAGCAGCGTCCACACCACAGGGAAGTCATGCCAAATGGTTTGCAGCACGGCGGTGGTGTCGTCTTCCACCAGGCCAAACACCAGCGAATCGATGGGCGTTTTGTAAAACCCGAAGTAATGCAGGTTGACCAGGGATAGCATCACGTAGAGAAACGCAACCCCTGCGGCAATGCGGCCATTTGCCTTGGCAGACACCCACGGCAGTACGAGCAGCAGCAAGAAAGCCGCGACTGCGCTGACCTTTAAATCAAACCGAAAGCCTTGCAGCAACACGCTGGCCAGATCGGTATTCGACGCCTGATACCCCGCAGGCCAGAAGTGCACCAACTGCCCGATGCGGATGGCCGACAGCGCCAGCACCAGCGGCAGCACCAGCACCCATGCGCGCAGCAGGCCGCGCAAGGTGCCATGGAGAATCGAATTCAGTGTGCGGGCAATGCTGGGTTTCATCAAAACGGGTTGGTCAATACAAGAGGGCAATGTTTCACCGCCGGGCCGCCCCAAGGTGTGGACTTGGGGTTTTGCCAAATGCGCCCCCTCGGGGGGCAGCGCAGTACGCGCAGCGACAAGCGTGGGGGCTGCGAGCAGGCACGCCAACCGCGCCGCGCGCGCGCGAAGGTGCAAGGGCTGGTCCATGGGCGGGCCGCGCCGTTTGAGTGTGCGCACCTCCAGCGTGTCAGATGCGTCCTCGGATGGCGCCACCCACAACCGCAGCACGGCGGGTGAGGATTCGTTTTG